>JAGXIV010000027.1 GCA_024635485.1 bacterium
AGATGATATTATACATGTATGAAAAAAATACTCGAATCAAATATTGAGAATACGAAAAGAAAAAAACTTCGAAAAGGTTCAACAAGAAACGATAGAAATTCTGAAATCTAAAAAATAATTTCATGTCGCAAAAAACTTCACATAATAGTATTCAAAAGGTCTCAGTTATTGAGCAAATAGACGATATTTTATCTCTGAGAATAAAACCAGAAATTGAATCATCAGATATTAAAACTCAGATATCTGATTTACTATGAGAATCTGGGAAAAAATCTCAAAAGAAACTTGCTCTTGAGTATCTGCAATTTAAAGATGCACGTTTATATCATTTCCTCCCTTCGTATTTACAATGAGATCGAGAAATAGTCCTCACTATGGTTGGTATTCAGGCAGACTTTTTGAAGTATATTCCTGTAAATTTGCAACATGATAGTGAAGTCGTGTCAGCAGCTTTTTTAAATATTCTATGAAAAAATAAATCTCTTGGAACTATTCTTCCATTTTTAGAAAGATATCAAGAAAATTCACCCCTTCATACTCATTTAGTATGATATATTACTTGAAAACCAGAAGTGAGTTTTCATTCAACACTTGAAAATCAGCTCTTTGACCTCTATATTTCTGAATACAAAAACTATAAGACTCTCAAAGAATCTGGAGTTTTTGAAAGTATTTCTGGTAAACTCTTTCTTGGATGAAATCTCTGAAAGTATATTTTTGCCCATCAAGAGCAATATAACACACTCAAGCAAAAAGAAAGAAGTGATTATATTTTAAAACTCAGTTTCAAATTTCTGAAACAAGATGAAAATAATCTCAGTCACAAATCACAAGCCTTTCTCATAAGCCTTCTCTCTACTATTTTTTTTCAGAAAATAAAACAAAAAGGAGCGAAAGAGAGGGAAGTCTCTGAAAACTCAGAAGAAAATGGTGAAAAAATACCAGAGGATATAAACTATGATTATGAGGTACTGGAGAACTATAATTATTCACATATGTGAGCAAGTTATAGAGTCTGGGAATCAAGTCCAGATTTTGCAGTTACTCTCTCAAGCAAGCAAGTAGCAAGTATGTCAGAAACAAGTCTACAACATTATATTTCATTTTCTCATCAAATGTCAGTTTTGTGACTTTGATTTTTAATCAAAAAACACAGTAGCAAAATTATGATAGCCACTGATATAGATTTTTATAGCTGAGAGGGGATGACGGAGGCAAGAATTCTTACATTTTTAAATAAAATAGGCAGAAATATCTGAGTTCCAGAAAAGAGTTTCCAGTCTAAAAATACAAATGAAGATACAGAACACATAACTGAAACCAGAAGTTTTAGATCACTGCAAGAAGCAATATTTACTTTTAGGGCTATCAAATCTTCTGGAAAAATAAATGGGAGAGATATTGTAGATCCAGCGAACTCCTGAGACAAGTCAGTCGTAGAATGTGCAATGATCCAACTATGACTCATCATTCCTCCCTATTTTGAACTTGCTGTTGCGAAGTTTCGTTAGGGATACAAACTTTACTTTTTCAACAAAAAATATATAATCTCGGAGCTATAAGTATGAAGTATATGGGGCTATTTTTGGTTTCTATTGGGAGAATTCGTCAGACTCCTACTGCTATCCGGGAGATGTTTGTGACTTCCGTAATCAACACATCCATCCTTAAACGGAAAAACTAGAATTGCTAAAGGTCTTGCTTCTTTCAAAGTTGCTACTCCTTCACTATCATTTGCATAGTGTAAAACGTGGCCTCTCTTCGGAGATGCGTGCGATTGCCTGCCACACCATGTGAAAGAACTTGCGTTTAGGAGATTTCCTTCACATTACTTTAATCTAAACCGTGATATGAGTATTTTGAAAATATTTTAGCTCAATTCTCGCAACTTAAAATATTTCTCCCTTCTCGTTTGTTTGTTTTCTTGTTCGAAGGGGAGTATCTAAAACAAACTATGATAGTAGACGTACGAGCTGGCCTCCCAAGACGTGGGTTCAAATCCCACTAGCTCCACCATATATATTATAACATATATTTATTAAAAGTAAATATATAAAACCTCTAACTAAAGAGGTTTTTTATGTATTTAATATATTTTTAATTAAGTAATTTAAGTTATTGGAATATTATTAATATTCACAATAACTCTACATAAATTGTTTGATTATATATACTTTATATATATACTTAATTAAATATATATATAGCTAAAAATTTAAATAATATTCATTAAAATAAGTTATAAACATGAAATATGATTTAGATAAAAATATCCAGATATTAAATTACTTTGCTGAAAAAAATGGTGGTAGTATAAATTACACTAAGATTTTAAAGCTTATATTTTTTAGTGATAAATTATTTCTTCGTAAATATTGAAGATTAATTACAGGAGATATATATAGTGCAATGAAAATGTGACCAGTAGCTTCGTCTACATATCAATTAATTTCTAATCCTGAGGTTTTTAACGAACATAAAATTTTAGAAAATTTAACGACTAATTGATATGATATTGTTTCTAATAAAAAAACTGACCTTGATTATTTCGCTGAAGATGAGTTAAAAATTCTCGACACTGTATATGAAACTTTTAAAGAATATGATTATAAACAAATTTCTGATTTAACTCATAATTATGAAGAGTGGAAAAAGCATGATTGGGTTGTAGATGCACAAAGTTCAAGTCCTATGAATATTTTAGACTTTTTTATTGATTCTCTATGACAAAATTCAATATTTAATGAATCACAAGAAGATTTAGAATTATCTAAAGATATTTATATACAGGCACAATCAATTTATGCCTAAAGATTATGATGAATTTATTTCTAATTTAGTAAGTTGAACTACTTTTTATTTTCAATGAAAAAGCGGTAATGAACCGCATTATCAAGTAATACTAAATAGAAAAATACATAATCATACTAAAGTAGTATTTTTATCAGTTTCAACAACTAAAATTCACGATAGAGAAAGATTTATTGAATCAAGAAGATTTGATCCTAAAACTTTAGTTATTGTTGAGAATTGAGAAGTTGATTTTTTAACCAAAAGATCAGCATTTCATTGTAATGACCCATTAGACTATGACTCCTATGACTTATATTGAGAATATATAAGCTGAAAATTAATTCCTAAATGAATATTACCTGATAATATTTTAAGTAAAATTTTAGAATGAATTAATTTAAGTACTAGCATATCTCCAAGAAATAAGAAAATAATACTTTGAGAATAAATTTATTACTCAGTCAACATAACAGTAGTTATGTGATTTAATATGATAAAATTAGTAATTATTACATAATTACTTTAAATGAATAGTGAATTAAAGATTGTTTATGATACATCTACAAAAACAATTGATGAACTAATAGAAGAATTGAGAGAATTGCTTCAAAATCATGAATCGATGAAGGAAGTATTTTCATGATTAAGAATTTTAAATGAACATCTAGATAAAGATAATTAAATTATTTGTGATTTAATTCTATTCACTTTTTTAGAGTAATCTTTTACGATTTGTTTATGTGACAAAAATTCTATTAATTTATGTAAATTTTTTCGGATATCGTCCTTGTTCCTCCACCATAATACATAAGAAAAAGAATCCCTTAAAATAGGGATTATTTTGTGTTCAAATACAGGAATACATATAATCTGAATCATCATAGATTTTGAAATCCTCACACAAACGTATATTTTTATCCTTATTAACAATAAAATTTATATGAAATTCTTTCAAAAAATATAAAAAAATTATTTTTTATATTTTTTATTCTCTGTATTTCTCTTATTATTAAGAATAAGTTTAATACTATTTTTACAAAGTTGAAAACAGCGCTTGTTATATGATCTGGTATAAGTTGACTCGCAATTGCAAGTTATCTAGCTAAATCAGGATATAAAGTAAAGTTATACGAGAAAAATAATCAATTCTGATGAAGGGCGAGTCTTCTAAAAGAGAGATGATACACTTTTGATATGGGGCCCTCTTGGTACTTGATGCCTGAGGTATTTGAGGAATTCTTTGCACATTTTTGAAAAAAAACGATAGATTATTATGAGAGTGAAAAGCTCAATCCAGCGTATAGGGTATTTTTCTGAAAGAATGACTTTGTTGATGTGTCGAGTAATGTAAAAGAAAATATAAAATTATTTGAATCTCTAGAAGTTTGAGCCTGAGAAAAATTAGTAGAGTATATTGAGATAGCACAGCAAGAATATAATCTCGCAATAGGAACACTTATTAAAAAAAATTATGATTCCATCACTGATTTAATTTCACTGAAGGGATTAAAGTTTATAGCAAAAATTAAAAATCTTTGAAGCTATGAATCATACGTAAAGAAATATTTTTCATCCCCAAAACTCCAAAAAATATTACTCTACACTGCGGTTTTTCTATGAGGAAGTCCTAAAAATACTCCAGCACTTTACTCACTCATCAACCATTGTGATTTTAATGATGGAGTATATTTTCCTAAGGGATGAATTAATGCTATAACGAGGGCATTCGTATCACTGGCTGAAGAACTATGAGTTGAAATGTTTACTAATAGCGAAGTGAAGAAAATAATCATAGAAAGTGGAAAAACGAAATGAATACTATTAGAGTCTTGAGAAGTACTATGAGATGTTGTAGTATCAAGTGGAGATTATCATTATGCAGATCAAGTACTTATAGATCCTGAGTACAGACAGTTTACTCCCAAAAAATGGGATTCTATGACACTATCTCCGAGTTGATTTTTATTATATTTATGAATAAATAAAAAAATTCCTCAACTGCAACATCACACACTATTTTTTGATCCTGATTGGGATAATCATTTTGATTCTATTTATACAGAAAAGAATTTATGTGAAACACCATCATATTATGTTTCATGTGTGAGTAAAACTGACCCAAGCGTAGCTCCAGTTTGACATGAAGCTGTATTTATATTTGTCCCAACTGCTCCCTGATTGAGTCTGAGTGAATGAGAAAAAAAAGAGTACGCAGACCATATAATTTCTAGAATCTCAGAAGCTATCTGAGAAGATATAAGTTCAAATGTCGTGCTTCAGAAAATCTATACTGGTGACAATTTCACACATGATTATTTTTCATTTAAGTGAAATGCCCTTGGACTCGCTCATACTCTTGGGCAAACTTTAACACTGAGACCTAAAAATAAGCATCCAAAAGTATCGTGACTTTATTTTACAGGACACTATACTACTCCTTGAACGGGAATGCCGATGGTACTTCTTTCGTCGAAGTTGGTGCTAGATAAGATTTTATCAAACTAATAATTTTTTATGACTCAACTACAGCAATCTCTTTTTAAAAAATCCTCAAAGACTTTTTATTATAGTACTCTATTTTTTCCTAAAAGTATTAAAACAGATATACATTTGCTCTACGCATTTGTGAGAACAGCTGATGATTATGTTGATAGTATTCCTCAAGATGCAGCTGCATTTTATAATTTTAAAGAGGATTCATTTTATTATTTAGATCATTTAAACCAGATATCTAAAAACCCAATTATTTCTTGATTTGTTCAGGTATATAGAAAATACGATTTTAAAAGAGAATGGGTAGAGTCATTTCTAGAAGCTATGGAGTCAGATTTGTGAGAGGTGCGTATAAACAATAAACAAGAATTAGAATATTATATGTATGGGAGCGCTGCAGCAGTATGAAATATGATGTGTTGAATATTTTGAATACGCGATTCTCGTAGTCTCTACTCTGCAAAAATGCTTGCATATTCTATGCAATGTATTAATTTTGTGCGTGATGTTGAGGAAGATAATACATTAGCAAGACGTTATCTCTACGATACAGAGCAAATACAGTATGAATGACTTATTATTCCTGATAAGAATTTATATCCATTTCTCGATGCACACGTACAGAACTATTACTCCTATTTAAGAGAGGCTCAGGAATGACTGTATAATATGCCTTTGTTTTTTAGAGTCCCAGTACTCACAGCCAGTCAAATGTATGAATGGACTGCAAGAGAAATCACAAAGAAACCCTGAGTTATTTTTGAGAAAAAAATCAAACCAAGTAAATTGCGAATTATATCACAAGCAATTCGTAATCTATGTATTGAATGAGTGAGAGAACTACGCTTTATTCAATCGTAGTTTTTTTTCTTCTATAGAGTAAATCCATAGTAATCACGTGAGGAAAACTAATACAGGCTATAAATATAAAGAAAATACCCCATTTTCAATATGGGCTTACCGTACTTTCAATTGGCCAGAAAAAGTAAAATATAAGCAATATCATCCAAGCTCCTGCGTGAAAGGGAAGTGAATGAAGCCAAATATGAGAGTTACTTATTTTTAAGTGTCATTTTATGTGTGTCCAAGCAGTAAAACTATGTTGCCCGATAAAATAGAGTCCAAATGCAAATAAAAGTGGAATCTGACTTGAGAGCGTAAGCCATATAAGTGTGAAGGAAAATGAAAAACTTTTCTTATAAAATGCGAGTATTATCCACGAAAATAATCCTAATATAGGAATCGAAAATGGTAATTGAGAACTCCCTAGAGAGTTTAAAATAATATTTGTTTCATCAAAATGTGTCCCTAAAATATAGACTAATACGCTTACTCACCAAGCAAATGAAGTGATAGCTGAGAAGTTCCATTTTTTCCCATCTGCTTGGCCAAAATGCCACATAGAATATACTACAAATACTATGAGTGCTACTTGTGGTAACAAAAACCATAAAATACCTATTATTCCTGATAGGAGGATATAACTTATAATAAACATAGGAGCTTTTCTACGATTCCACAATCCTGTTTCCAGTAAGTGATCTACAGCTCCATGTGGTATCCCTATAGTAAGCATTCCAACAGCAAATAATATAAATCCTACTTCGGATTGAACGGAAGTATACTTCCCAAGAAATATAAATAAGAGAGTTAATAGAGTAAGCATTAGAGGCAGAAACCATCAAGTACGAGTGATTTTTTTAAATAATGCTCCTAAAAATGGCTTCCAAGGAAGTTTGATAAAAATAGATATTTCTTCTTTGAGATTTGTTTTCTCATCAAGAAATTTCAATGTTTTTTGTATATCAATTTCTTGTAAAAACTTTGTAAAAATAGCTTTTCAGTAGTGTGGTTTATTCTCTAGAATATCCAATAATAAAGCGTCATAGAATGCAAAGCGACTTTTTAATAATACACTATGATTCGTGTTGTATGATTGTATATCCTCATTATTTTTGAGAGATTGAGTGATAGCATAGGCTTGAGAATACATATTTTTAAAAGCGTAGCCTGTACTTGCTTTGATATTATAATTTCTCGCGCCTAGATGAATAACTCCTCATATCTGTTCAATTTTAATCTTTCTATGACTCATAGGAATACATCAGATTTCTACTTCTATTTTTTTGAAATTTCCATAAGATTTTTGGATATATGTTTCTAATATTTCTTCTGCCTGAGATGTATCAATAGCTTCACTTCCAAAACGTGTTACTTCCACTAAGGCTCGGGAATCAGAAAAAGGAAGAACATACACAAATTGCGTATATCACAGTTGAGGAATATCAAAATCCATAAAACGAAAAGCACTCGGGTTTATGACTGTATTTTCTGTTTCAATCATCCAACCAACGAAGCTTTGGTATATATGGGATTCTCAATTTTTAGATTTTTCATATTCTGGGCTTCGTGAATCAAATATAATATGAGCTCTTATTTTTGTATTATGAAGCATAATATATGCTCACAGAGTATCTTCATAGATACTACTAATACTCATAGTGATAGTATCACAGTTATATTTTTTAATAAGAGTTTGAGCTTGTTTATAGAGATTAATACTATGAATATGATTATATCATAATGGAGAGAGGCTTAAATACTGGGAGTTTGCTAACTCAATAGTATCCCAAGAAGTAGAAATAAGATCTTGAAGATGTTTTGAAATTGGGTCATCCTTAAATGACCAAAAACAGAAAGTTTTATCATTTTTATTCTTTAATTCTTGATCTATAAGAAGAATTTTTTTATTTTTTAGTAGTCAGTTGCGTGATAACTCTATAAGTAAAAGGGAAGTAGAGGCTCACATACCACAAAATATATAATCATATTTTTGATTACTTTTTATTCATATATGGTGAGTATTTTCGTGCAAGAGAATTTTCTGGAATATATTCAATTGTAATTATAGTATTTTCCTTTTTTAAAACAAAAATATAAGTCTCAGAATACAAGCAGTATTACAAATTTTTACTAATCCCTAAAAATATGTAGAGTCAACTAATTTAGTGGTAATAGATTTCTTATAATCCTCTCTTTAAAGTATATTAAGTAGAGAAGCATTGTGTAAATTATATTTTTTTAATTCTGACACTATGACAATGGAAAATTTCTTTTCTTTTACGATAATGCAATATGATATCGTAGCTCATGTATTAACGCTTTGATATGCGGTGATGCTTGCAGCACTTTTTTACTTTGCAATGACAATGTACCAAGTACTTCCAAAGTACCGTATCTCAAGTGTTTTGTCTGTAGTAGTAATGGTTTCTGCGTTTTTAATTCTTTATACGCAAGCAAATAGTTGGATTAATAATTTCACTTTTGATCCTGTAACGAATATGTATGTAAAGAATCCAGATACTCTCTTTACAAATGGTTACAGATATTTAAACTGGCTCATTGATGTTCCAACACTTCTCTTACAAATGACTTTCGTAGTAACTCTCACTGCAGCAGTTGCTTGGAAAGCACGAATTTGATTTGTGATTTCAGGATGTCTGATGATTCTCACTGGATATGTTGGTCAATTTTACGAAATGGCTGATGATAGAATGTGGTTTTGGATATGGTTTGTCGTAAGTTGTGCATTTTTTGTACACGTGTATTATCTTGTATATCAAGTTATTACTGGAGCAAAACAAGACAAACGAATTGATGAAAAGGGGAGAAAAATATTATCTACTATTTGGTATATATTCCTCTTCGCATGGATGCTCTATCCAATAGCATATCTTATGCCAGTAATTATGAATACTGCAGATGGTGTAGTTATTAGACAAATTCTCTTTACTATTGCAGATGTAACTGCAAAAGTAATTTACTGAGTTCTCCTCTCTCAACTTGCATTTATGCTCAGCAGATCTGAAGGATACGATTATAATGCTATAAAAAAGAAAGCTTAGTAGGCACTTATAATAAAAAAAACAGTATATTTTAATATACTGTTTTTTTTGTATTTTATTTTTTACATGTGAATATTATTGAGCCACTCGTTCAATGGGTTAAGGGCTTTAATCTTTTTCATATTCTTTGTTCCGTCCTCTATTTCTAAATCTATATCAGATATGTGACTTCTCACAGAAAATGTTTTGTGTCTGAGGAAATCAATATACCTATGATCTTTTGGATATCCTCGAGGAGCAGTCTTGAGTATCAGCCATATTAATACCTCCTGTTTTGTCTGTAATGATTAGAAATAGGCTGTAAAATAATAGCATATATTTTTGATGAGTACGAATGTTAACACATCAACTATTCAATCGATTTTTTGCATTTTATAATCAGTTTGATATACTTCGTGAGTTATTTTTTTACGTATTTTATGCTCACATATATTCTATTTTTTGTTGGATTTTTTATACTTATTAAGGGGGCAGATGTACTGGTTTCTGGGGCTTCTTCTATTGCATTACGTTACAAAATACCAGCTATTGTAGTATGACTGACGATTGTCGCATTTGGAACGTCAGCTCCTGAGTTTGCCGTAAATATATTCTCAGCCCTTCAATGAAAAACAGACTTAGCTATAGGAAATATAATTGGAAGTAATATAGCAAATATTTTACTTATACTGTGAGTAGCTGCTTGTATTTATCCACTCAAAGCCATTAAATCAACTGTTTGGAAAGAAATTCCTTTTGCCTTACTTGCTATTATTATAGTATCTATCGTTGCAAATGACGTATTTATTGATGGATGAAACTGAAATATTATTTCTCGTATTGATGGATTCATTCTCTTAGCATTTTTTATTGTATTTTTAGTGTATACTTTTTGAATCGCAAAAAATAGTCCAGAAGACCTCAATTCTGAGGATATAGATATTCTCCCTGTTTGGAAATCTTATATTTATATAGCTTTGGGACTCATAGGTCTGACACTTGGGGGAAAATGGATAGTAGATTGAGCAGTGCAATTTGCTACCCTCATTTGAATGAGTGAAGCAGTCATCTGACTCACCGTAGTAGCAGTGTGAACGAGTCTTCCTGAACTTGCAACTTCCGTTGTAGCTGCTCTCAAGAAACAAACAGATATTGCAATTGGAAACGTTATCGGGAGTAATATATTTAATATATTTTGGATACTTGGAATCACAGCAGTTGTGCAACCTCTTCCTTTTCAAATGAGTTCAAATCTTGATGTATTTATGAATATATTTGTCACTATTCTTCTCTTTGGGTTTATGTTTGTATGAAAAAAATATATCATAGAAAGATGGCAGTGAATAGTGATGATTCTAATGTACTTTATGTATATTACGTTTATTATAGTACAAAATTTAACTTAAAAGTCTCAATTATTATTTTATAAAAGAATATATTTGAAAGAATCTTAGTTATTTTTAGATTTTAAAAAAATAATTTACTCTATTTTATAGAGCTATAAAATGTTTTAAAAGTAAAAAATAAGAGTAGAATATTGTATTATAATTAATTAAAAAAATGTTGAAAATCATAAAATTTATTTTTATACTATTTTTATCATGAATCTTATTTCAAAATACTTTTTCATCATCAGTACAACCCAGCGACTATAATGATTTAGTCAGAAAAGTAACTAATAAAATTATTCTTTTAGGGAGAGAAAATAATTTAAACCTTGAAGTTATAGTAGGTCGTATAAATGTACTTTTAAATAATAAAGCATATTCAAATGATTTTAAAAATTTTGTTCTTGAAGTGAATGAAGCATTAAAAGTCAGATCCTGTAATAATTATTATCCAACACACAATAACATAACGGCTTCAGTATTTTGGATATGAGAAGAAGCTAATTCTTCAAATGCATATATTAGCAATAATGTGAGTGCTTGGGATGTGAGATGGTTAGAACATTTGGAACAAGGAATTGAAAATACGTATTATTTTGCATTGCCATATAATGACTTTGATGACAATTGAGTGAGAAAAGCTAATAGTAAAGACATTCCTTGGTATAAATCAAAAGAATGGAAAAATAATGAATCCATAGTAAAAAATAGATGGGTCAAAATTAGTCATAATTGAAAAACCGTCTTTGCTCAATGGGAGGATGTAGGTCCATTAAGTACTGATGATGTAAACTACGTATTTTGAAATTCTGATCCAAAAAATACTTTTTGATTACAAGCATGAATAGATTTATCACCACATGCTTCTGAATATTTAGGTATAAATAGTAGTTGATTGGTTGATTGGAGTTTTGTTCCTGAATATTGTGTTTGGAAATGACCATGGCTTGACACAACAACGAATACAGATATTACATGGAAATAAATAATTCTCTTAATACTTAGGTGAAGGAACAGTATCTCTGGCTTCATTATTAAGTCTAGTTAACAACTTTTCGGTATATTTATCATATTGAGTCCTGTCTTGGCTGTAGTAAAAAACAATACTTTCTTTAAAAATTTTATCTCATTGTTTTTCAAAATAGATTTCATATATATTTTCTCACTCTTTCAAATTTCAAAAATCAGTATTTAAAATATATGTAAATGTTCTATCTCAAGATTGAAATCCTGTCAATTGATATTCATTTATGTAAACATTTTCAACATTGTCTTCACTTATATTTCACCCTAAAATGAGATAATTATTTGAAATATAATTATAGTTATTCATTCATGATGGGCTGTCGATTAATTTAGATTTTCTTAAGTAATTATCTTTTGTTATTTCATTATGAAGCATTTCTGTTCAGCTAGCAGTTACATCGTCACTCACAACTGATAATCTCTTTTTTTTATCTTTTTTTATTTCAGCATCATAAAAGACTTCTTCTCATCATATTTTGCTCATAAAATTATAATAATCTTGCATAGTTGTAAATGCAAATCATTCATTCTCAAGTTTATCTAACAATTCAATATATTTCTCATATTGTATTGGATCTTCTTCTCCATCTTCGCCTATATAATCTTGTGGATGAAGCATGATAATTGAAAATCAATTGAGTGCTGCATCAGATTTAGATGTATCAATTACTACATCTACTGAATTTAATGTATCTGTATCAAAATTAAAACTTGTTGCTGAATAGTCAAATAAACCATCTCATTCTCATGAAATAATCTTGAAGTTATTCTTTTTAGCTGCTTCAACGGTTCAAGTTGAATATATGTTTTCTGGAGGAATAAAAGTAATAATCTTTTGATTTGTAATTTTATTTAATATTTCAAGTCATTGATTGAGTTTTTTATATGCAACACTTTCAGATAAATCTTTAAACTCTGCAATATCTGCTCTATGACTAAAACCATGCTGAGCTATTTCAATGCTACACTTATTTTGCCTGAGATATCTTGTCATTTCTGGATCCTCAGTAAGGTTAAGTGGTATGATAGCTACAGTATAGGGCATTTTTCTACTGATTCATTCATTCAACATCTTTATTGTAAGTTCCTTTAGATAATATGATTGTACATCATCTAATCGGAGAATAATATATTTTTTATTTGGATCAATACCTTCATTCCTTGCACAAAAGTGTAAATTTTGTAAATATTGAATATTTCCATCTTTTAAGCTTCTCCCAGTTACAAAAATAAATCCATTAAATAAGAAAGTAAACACCAATAATATTATGATAAATTGCATTGGTTTTTTAATTATCCAATGAACTATTAATATTATTGAATGATATATAAGTGATAGAGCTCAATTAAAATTCATAATAATTTAATTAGTACTAAATTACATTTTTCTTCTTTGTGGTTTAAACCAAATAAGAATTTTTTGCTGCCTAATAATCTGTTTATAAAATTCTGATAAAAAAATATAAGAATTAATAGTAGTTGGGATAATTAAAAAGAATGAGTAAAAAAATAAATCTATTCTTTTTCTTGTTATGGCTCCATATATTCATAATATTGTCGTATATATAAAGAAAAGAATCAGTAATATGAGATACAATCTCAAATTTATAAAAGGTAATATGAATATTATTATAGAATAAATAATTCATTCTAAATACAAAATGGCTATTTCAAATATAAATGGCAATTTATTAACGTTTGGAACATGTTTTCTTAAATTTTGCCATCATCACCCAGCCCATCTCCGTAATTGATGTGTATATTCATAAATTGTATTTGGATCTTGGGTGTAAACGATTGCATTTTTATTAAAATTAATATATCTACTTTTCTTATAATTGTTAATTTTATAAGAAAAATCTAAATCTTCAGCTATTGTATCATGATCAAAAGTTATATGTTTTTTAAAAAATTTTGTTTTGTATGCAGTACAGCATCCGGGGAGTATAAGAATAGAATTTATATAAGATTGAGCAGACTTATGTAAATCCTGTCATATTATATATTCAAGCTCTCTACAGGCAGTCAGCCAATTATTTTTTATACTTTTAACATAGCCACACACAGCAACTATTTTTCTATCAATTCTAAAAGATTTTTCGATTTGTTTCACAAAATTTATATCTAGTATATGCTCTTTAAAATGAGTTATTTACAAGATCTGTAGCGCACCGATTAAAAGGACTAATCGCAATATTTAGATTTTATTGATGTTCGGAAGTATTTTAGGCTATTCCCGAAGCCGTAAAAACAATTCATCCCACTTAAAGTTTATAGGCTATGAAAAATCTCCAAGTTCAAATCGATGATCATTCTGGCTTCTGCTTTGGAGTGGTATATGCC
>JAGXIV010000028.1 GCA_024635485.1 bacterium
CTCGTGGGCTCGGAGATGTGTATAAGAGACAGATTTAAAAGAAAGCGGTATTTTATATATATTTTCATCTAAAAGATTTGCTTGTTTTTTTTCTTTTTTACTAGGATCTTCTTTATTTACTTGGCTGATAGTTCAAATTCAAATTTCTCCATCATACTGCAGATTAAAGGTATAGAGTAGATTCTCAATATAATTAATAAAATTTAGATCATCAATTCAGATTCATTTCGTTGTTACATTTTGTGAATATATTGGAATGAGGGTAGAGATAAGATTCTCTTTTTCTAAATAATCTCAAGATGCTTTTTTAGTGTTAATCTCTTGGTCTAAAGTTTGTAAAAAAGAGGTATAATCTCAACTTCCTGTATTTGTCATCATAGAAGTATAGAAAGTATCATTAATATTAGCAAGAAGAGTTTTTGAATAAACATCTGAAGCTAGATTTGTTTTAGGAATCGTATTTTTGAGATCAGCAAAAGGAATTCCATCTTTCTCAATAGACTTAAAAGTAGTATAATTAGTATTAAGTTCTGCTTTTTTAGATTCTACTGCTGAAACTCTTGGGTATACAAGAAAAAAGCCAAGAGAAATTAATATTAAGAGAATAACGACATTTATGATAAATCATTGTATAATTGCATTACGCATTCGTACTGTTTGTTTCATATTGTGCTTTAAAAAAGTAATTGTTTTTTAGAATATTTCAATTGTAGTTGAAATACAGTTTTTTTGGTATAAGGAGCCAAATCAACATCTTCTGCATTCAAGATATTTGTTTTTTCAATTATTTTAAAAGGTGAATTTGGAGCATTTTCAATAAAATTCATAAAACTAATAGCTCTTGTTATAGACGTTCCTCAACTTTTTAATTGACCGATATTGCCATTATTTAGATCAACTATCTTTGTATCCCAATCTGATGAGTACGCTTCACAGCTAATATTTAAAACATCATCATTACTGATTTCAATATCAAAACAAGTGATTTCAGCTTTATCTATGGGTTCATACATGAGTTTGAGAGCATCAAACTCAGAAAGAATATCAAGTGGTTTTAATCTTGATTCTGATTTATCTAAAAGGAATAATACTTTCTTCGAAAAATTGTAGTTTTTCAAAGCATATTCTTCTCCTAAAAGAGGTACTATAGTTTGAGTTTGAGCCACCTTCGCATCCTCCAGTTTTGTTTTATACTGATTATTCAAAGATGTAACACTCTTACATCCGTCAATACTATTTTTGATATCTCATACTATAATTCCACAAACAGGCTGTAAAAATCAAATATTTTTACCTTGAGTATCGTTTTGAATATACACGTATGCGATTAATACTATAAAGGAGGTAAAGAGAAAAATATTGATAGCTATAAGTACTTTTATACTCACAGATACATAAAAGAAGATATCTCTATCAAAGCTTTCATTTGTTTTCTTTACTTCCTGAACAAGGGATTCCCCTTGAGAAAATTCATCGAAAATGTTTTCTGACTCTATAGTTTTTTTGTTCTCTTGATCCATTGGTTCATATGAATAAATAACATATTTATAATACCATACATTGAACACAAAATACAAAATATATATCTTTACATTAGTGAAAAATGGTTCTTAGAGTTTTTTTTGAAGTATTTCTATGAGTTGATCACATCTTCCATATCTGACTTTAATATCTTTTGGAAAGGCTTGAAAATAGAGCTCTCACCAAGAAGTTCTGAATATTCTATCATCTAAAAATATTATAATTCAGGTATCTTGTTTTGTTCGAATGAGTCTTCAAAATCATTGTTTCAATTTAATGATAGATTTAGGAATAGCATACTCTTTGAAACTGTCTTTATAGAGTTGACTCCGAGCTTGAAAAATAGGATCAGAGGGAACATTAAAAGGTATTTTATGAACCAGTAAGTACTTTAAATCATCACCAGGAATATCGATTCACTCCCAAAATGTATCTGTTCACAGTAATATTGAATTTTCTGGATTTTTTTTAAAAAAATCAATCTGTTTATGCTTACTACCACTAATAGACTGCGCTAGAAGAAAAATATTTTCTCTTTCCAGTTTGATCTTATAAGTTGTATAAATCTCTCGAATCACAAAGAAGGCAGTACACAAAACGAGCGTTCTTCATTTTACCGTTCTAAAAAATATTCATAAAAAATCAATAATTTGAGGGAGATTATTTTTAATACTTCCTAAGTCTTGTGGTATGTAAACCAATGCTTGCTTTGAATAATCAAAATCAGAGGGGAGTGTATATGTATCAAAATCTCACAATGATAGTACGGATATGATATAGGAAAAATCCTCTCATAATTGGAGAGTAGCACTTGTGAGTACTACACTTTTTAACTCTGACCATAATTTCTCTTGTAGGAATTGACCAGGATTTAATACTGTAGTATGTATTTGCATCCCTCTATTTTCGTCATAACTCATAAAATATATGAATTGGGAAGCATCTCTTGAACTAAAAATGGTTTGAAGTATATCAAGTATACTACGTAATTCTTGTACTTCTTGTGAGAGCTTTATTGCTACAGAATCATCTAGCTTTTTAATAGTATCACGCAGTCTTCACATTCATACAATTATTTTTTTTGCAACTTCATTTATTTCTGGATTTTTTGTATAAAAATCCTCTTTAATAAGCATCATTTTATATTGAGCATTTGATGAAAAGTTTGAAAATATTTCTCATTCATATATAGAAAAAACCTCAGCAGTATCATAAAGAATTTGATGCTTGAGCTCATCTAACTCTATATCAGAAATCTTATATTTATGTATTTTTTTCTCAAATTTTTGCAATAAATTTTGAATATTTTGAAAACTCACCGTTTTTTTCAGTGCTCCAGTAACCACATCTTCTAAGACATGTGCCTCATCAAGAATTAAGTTTTTTACTCCTCAAAGGAGCGAACCCTCTGAAGCAATATCTTGAAATAATATATGATTATTTGTGATAATTATATTTGCAGATTTAGCACGTTTACGTGCTCTATGAGCAAATTCGTGTGTATTATAAGGGTTAGAGTCACTAAATATAAAGCTGTTTCATGCATGAATGTCTGAGACAAAGCTGAATTCTTCACCGTAAAAATCTAGTTCATCAAGTTCTCAAAACTCGCTCTGTGTACTCCATAAAACAATTTTTAAAATAAAAGAGGTATGAGTAGTGCTTAATACTCATAATTGGTCCAAAAACTCTAAAAAAGAACTCACTCCGAGATAATTACGCTTTCATTTTAATTTTGTATAAGAAAACTCATCTGGAAAATGCTCTTTCAAAAATGCTAAATCTTTGTAATAAATTTGATCCTGGAGAGCTTTGGTACTTGTAGAAATATGCACAGGTTCTCAAAAAGCGAGGGAGTACTCCAATGCAGGGAGTAAATACGCAAAAGTTTTTCAAATTCATGTCGGTGCTTCAATTACAGATTTAAGTCATTTCTTAAGCGTATTGTCTACTGTGTCAAGCATTATTTTTTGGCTTTCTCGCAGTTCGAAATTAGGTATTTTAGATAGGAATTCTTTCATATCATGTTTCTTTTTTGACAAGGAAATGTCTTGAATGTCATATATGTTCTTTTCGAGATCCTGTATGTATTCTTCTACAAATGAGTCTGTATCTAATGGATTATTTGGCTTTTTAAGATACAAGTCACGTAATATTTTTATTCACACATCCTGACATTCTGACATAAAAAACCAAAAATAGGCTCCACTTTCATAGGAAAAAGATTGAAATCGTTCGATAAGTTTTCAAAACAACTCAGCAGTTGCAAGGGTATCATCAAGGGCTCTATGTGCATTTTTTAAATCAATACCAAAAACTTCACACAAATATCATAAATTAAGTGATTTATCTGTATGACACAAAAAATTTGCAAGAAAAAAAGTATCGATAGATGGATTTTTTGAAATATCTATTCAATGACTTTGTAAAAAGCGTAAATCAAATTGAATATTATGACCAATAATAGGGAGTCAGCCAATAAAATCCTGAACATCTTCGGCAATATCTCAGAAGCTAGGGGCGTTCTCTACATCAGCATCAAAAATATTAGTGATTTGTGATATAAATTCAGGAATATCTCAATTTGGACGAACAAAAGTAGAAAATCTTTCAATTTCTTTAAAAGTTTTTCTATCAATCTTCACACAAGCAATATCTATAATTTGGTCATCTTTCGCTGAAAGACCAGTTGTTTCTAAATCAAGAACAATGAACATAATGTGAAGATAGTATGAATAAATATGGTTGCATTGAACGCGTACCCAAGTATAATACGGATAGTACCGTTTTTTTAAGAAAAAAGAAATGAAATTTCTCTCAATATATATACTACTCACTCTCACTTTGAGTTGAATACAGCTTTGAACTGTATTTGCTCTATCAAATGATACAGATTATACTTATAAAATTAAGGTGAGCGAAACTACTCTTTCAGAAGCAAAGCTTCTCAAAAGCTATGTTACTCAATATAAAATAAATATTAATTCACTGTATTCTCGATTCAAAGAAGATGAGACTGAAACTATGCTTCGCGCAAATCAACAACTCTTTTCTATGATTCAGAGACTTCAAACAATCGAAAATTCACAACTCAGTGACTCAGAAGCGAATATAGAAATGAAAAAAATAGTATCAGAGCTCAAAAAACTCAATACTCATTTGAGATCATATTTAGAAGATGTACAAATAGCACATTCACTCTATCTTAAAGTGCAAAAAAATAGATATTTACAATATATTCAAAAGATATCTAAACTTCTTGATTGACTCATAGAATGACTGTCGACACCTCTTTTACATAAAACATCTCTTTCTCCTTCTGAGAGAGAAGTGGTTCAAAGTCTGATACGTATTCAAGAACAAAACAAAAAATTAAAACAATTCAGTCAAAATAATTTTTTGAGTCAAGAAGACATGAAACAATTTCTTCAAGATATTATAAACAATATACGAAATGAAATTAAAAGAATAAAAACTATACAGTAAATGTAAAAAACTAGGATATTCCTAGTTTTTTAAATAATATATCTTTTTCAGAAGTATGAAATTTTCTATATTGTCATTCCTTAAGAGTTCAAAGGTGAAGATTTTCAACTCGAATACGCTTTAATTTTTTTACTTTACTTCAAACTGATTCTACCATTCTTCGTATTTGTCTGTTTTTTCACTCAGTCAGAACTATAGAAAATTTTCCAGCAGCTATTCTGTCTACTTTACATTTTTTTGTCATGTATCATTCAATATCAACTCCATTACTCATAGTATCTAACTGAGCATCAGTTAATGCTCAGAAGGTTTCAACTACATATTCCTTTTCATGTTCATATCTTGGGTGAGTCAGATAATTTGTCATCCTTCCATCATTACTTAACACTATAAGTCCAGTAGAATCTTTATCCAATCGCCCAACCGGAAATACTCTTTCGGGTATGTCTATAACATCAATAATAGAACTCCCACCTTTTTGTGCACAGGTAGTTTCAATTCCTCTTGGTTTATTAAACAGATAATAGACAAAATCTTGTTGTGACATTTTTGCTCGATTTCATAATCTTACAACGTCTATATCTGTATCAACAGATTCTCAGAGCTCTGCGACTTTGTCATTTATAAATACTTGTCCATCTTTAATATATTCTTCAGCCTTTCTTCTTGAACAGATTCAGGCCTGACTCATATATTTTTGGAGTCTCATTATTGTCATATTATTGGTTTATTATTATTTGTACTTCATTTTCTAGATCTATTGCAAATGCATCATACACTTTTTTTTGAGCTAAGTCAATGAGAGCGAGTAAGTCTTTATAGGTTCAATGTCCATCATGCATAAGAAAATTAGCGTGTTTTTCTGAATAATACGCTCCTCATAGTTTATATCATTTGAGTCAAACTGCTTCAATTAATTGTCCAGCTGAAACATCTTTACTTGGATTTTTAAAGAAACTTCCACAACTATTTCAATTCGGTTGTTTGTTATTTCTAAAGTCAATATTGTCTACATCACTATGGTACTTTTCTATTTTTTGACTTAAATCAAAACGAGCTGAAATTATAAAATATTTTTTTTCGTTTTTCAAGCGTGAGTGCCTGTACTCAAATTCCATTTCTCATTTTGAAAATATCTTATTTTCTCCATTAGATACATCTAACACTCTCACATCAACAAAATTATTTGCTGTTTCTAGTCAAAAACATCATGCATTTCAGTAGACTGCTCAACCTATAGTTCCAGGAAGTCCTATGAACCTATGCCACAAATCTTGATTATATTCACTTTCAAGTATTTCAGCTATTTCCCATATACTTTCTTGGGAATAGCTTTCCAATATCTTCGTATCTCTATCATAAGTCCATCAAAAAAGATTATTTTTTATAATGATTCAGTGATAGTTTTCAAAAGCAAAAAGCATATTTGTACCTCAACTTACCAATAGAAGAGGCAAATGAGACATTTTTGCCCACTGATATATTTCAAATATTTTTTTGATATCATCTTCTGTAGAAACCTCAAAATAATACTCAGTTTTAGCCGGAGTTTTAAAATTTGAAAGTGTGCTAATGTCTTTGTTTCTTTCTAAATAATCCATTTTATTTTTTAAAATGTTGTTCATATCTTATTATAGCTTGTCCAGTATAACTCTCTTTTGTTTTTTTAACTTTCTCAACGTCTCAAGCAACCACAAGATTTCAACCGGCATCTCCTCACTCTGAACCTATGTCTATAATATAATCAGCATTAATGATTACATTCATATTATGTTCAATAACTATAACAGTATTTCCTTTGTCTACAAGTGATTCAAGAATTTTAAGGAGTTTCTGTATATCTTGAAAGTGAAGTCAGGTAGTTGGTTCATCCAATATATAAATAGTTTTTGAAGTAGATCTCTTTGAAAGCTCACTGGCAAGTTTGATTCTCTGAGCTTCTCAACCTGAAAGAGTTGTAGAAGATTGTCATAGTCAGATATATCAAAGTCCAACTTCTAAAAGTACTCACAGGATTTTAGAAATTCTTGGATGAGCATGAAAAAATTCTCAAGCCTCTTCTACCGTCATATCTAGAATATCTGAAATTGTTTTTCATTTATATTTTATTTCAAGTGTTTCTGGATTAAATCTCTTTCCATCACATGACTCACAGGTTGTATAGACTGGTGGAAGAAAATGCATTTCTATTTTCTTTACTCCATCACCATCACATTCTGGACATCTTCAGTCACGAGTATTAAAGGAAAATCTTCAAGGGGCATAGCCTCTAAGTTTTGCATCATAACTTGCAGCAAATACTTCACGAATGAAAGTAAATACTCAAGTATATGTTGCAGGATTTGATCGGGGAGTTTTTCCAATAGGAGACTGATCAATGACGAGTACTTTATCAAAATTTTCTGATCCAGTAATTTCTCTATATTGTCATACAGTTTTAGAGGCTCTATTAAGGGTATTAGCAAGATAATTTGCTAATATATCATTTATAAGACTTGATTTTCATGATCCAGAAACTCATGTAACGACTGTAAGATTTCATATAGGGAAGTGGACATCAATATTTTTGAGATTATGATGTGTCGCTCATAGTACACTCAAATATTTTTTAATTTTTCTCTCTCTTTTTTCTATTACTACAATTTTTTCTCAGCTCAAATAAGGTCCAGTAACTGAATCAGGATGAGCGCATATTTCATCAAAGGTTCCAGTGGCAACAATATTTCAGCCATGGATTCAAGCACCAGGTCAAACATCAATAATATAATCACTTTCTCTCATAATGTCCTCATCATGTTCGACAATGATAAGTGTATTTCAAACATCTCTCAGTTTCTTAAGATTCTTAATAAGCATGTCATTATCTCTTGGATGGAGACCAATAGATGGTTCATCAAGAACGTAGATTATTCATTCTAGTTTAACTCAAATTTGTGTAGCAAGTCGAATTCTTTGAGCTTCTCATCCTGAAAGAGTATTAGATTTTCTCGAAAGTGTCATATATCAGAGTCCTACACCTTCTAAAAACTCAAGTCTTTCTAGGACATTTTTCTTCACCTTTTCAACAATTTTTTGTTGTTCTGCTGATAAACTCAGTCAATGGAAAAAATCTTGGGACTTTTTTATATTATACTCTGTCAATTGTCCAATATGAATACCATCAATGTACACACTCAGAGACTCTTCTCCTAATCTATAACCATCACATGATGGACAATTTACATTTGTTACATAGTCATCATAGTTCCCACTTTCAACTCAACCATCATAATATCTTCTCATTAAAGTGTTGATTACTCCTTCAAATTTAGAATTATAGGTATTTCGTTTTCCTTGTTCACTCACAAAGTTGACACTATATTGAGAAGTCCCCGTTCCGTACATAACTTTTTTCCTCTCAGTATCTGTAAGTTCTGAGTATGGGATATTCGTTCGTATATTGTGTTTTTTTCCTACTTCTTTAATAAGTGCTTCAAAATAATTTCAGAATCCTGCAGGAAGAACCGATCATTCTTCTAAACTCAATTTTGGATTTGTAATCGTTTCTTCTAAAAAAACCATTTTTTCTCAGAGTCAGTGACACTCAGGACAAGCTCCATGATGAGAATTAAAACTAAAAGAAGATATAGTCAGTTTCTCAGGAATGTGTCAACAATGAGAACACACAAATATTTGAGAAAAATCTCGCTTTTCTTCTGAATTTTGGTCTAAAATATGTACCGTAAGTTGTCCATTTCATACTTTGTATGCCACATCAATACTGTCTTTTAGTCGTTTTGTATCGGAATTTTCTGAATCAGAATATTCTTTTACAACAAGCCTATCAATCATAACTTCAATTTTGATGATTCACGAGGGAAGTGTAAAATCATTATTGACATTGTACTCTTGTCCATTAATTAAAAAACGAATAAATCAGGCATCTAGAATCTCTTTTTTTATTTTTTCTGCTGTCAGTCAATCTTTGCTTCTAAGAATTGGTGCAGTTATATAAAATTTAGTACTTGTGTTAAAACTTGAAACATAATGAATGATATCTTTTATAGAATCTTTCTGAATTGTATGTCCACAATTTACACACTTTCTTTCTCAAATGTTCAGAAATAAAAGTTTATAATAATCATAGATTTCTGTAATAGTACCAACGGTACTTCTTGGATTTCTATTTGTTGTTTTTTGATCTATAGAAATAGTTGGAGAAAGGCCTAAAATTTCATCATAGAGAGCTTCGTCCTTATTATTTCATACAAACATACGTGCGTAACTTGAAAGACTTTCTAGGTACTTTTGCTGCCCAATTGAGTAAATAGTTGAAAAAGCAAGTGAAGATTTTCCAGAACCTGAAAGTCAGGTTATGACGGTCATCGTATTTTTTGGGATTTTTACATCAATATTTTTGAGATTATGTGTACGTGCTCCCTTAACTTCTAGAAAATCAGACATGAAAAAATGTTAGGCTTAAAAACTAACACTCTATTGTAATCAATTTTAGGATTGTGCAAGTCATTAGCAAAGCATTTCTTTCAATCTATATACCTTTCCTATTATTATCCTCTTTTTCCCAAATTTGCTCTAAAATAAAAATTTGAAGATATGATTTATTTTCTAAAATTTCACTAAGTAAAAAATAATCTTCTATTTTAGTTTCTCCAAATTCATCATACAAGTCAAAATGACTAAAAATAATAGTTCTCTTCGGTGAGCTCCCTGTAACATCTAGATGTATAGAGAAATTTCAATGTAATGTAATAATCTTTCAATATTTATTTTTAATGGGAAGTGATATACTTCCTTTTCCATCTTTTATAAGGGTATAAGCATCTTGAAACATATATGAGAATACTCAGGAAGTCTTTTCTAGTGTTTTTTGTAATTCTCATTTTACTCACTGTTCTACTCTTCCAATAGAATCTTGAGGGCTCACTGAATAGTTTTTCTTTCCCGCATCAAAGAGAGGCAGTCAATCTACTGAGAGTTTAAATGTATCATGTTGGATTCTAGACATAATAGTATATATAAATTGTATACAAGAATTATACCACTTAATCACTCGCAAGACAAATTGCAGAAATTTTTTGAAATCAACTTTTATGTAATACACTCGCACATTCCTTCAGAGTACTTCCACTTGAAACGATATCGTCTACGAGATAAATATGAGTAGATGCATGTATTTTTACTTTTTTATTCACATCATAGCTTCCTGTAAGATTTTTTTCTCTGTGTGATACATCAAGTTTACTTTGTTGTTTCGTATATTTTCTCTTTTGAAGGATATTTTTATGTACCTTTAGATCTGAAAGCTGAGAAATAGCATCTGAAATTTTTTCAGCTTGATTATATCATCGTTTCCATTTTCTTAATCTATGCATTGGTACAGGAAGTAAAACAGCATCATTTTCATGGAGTAAGCTTACAAAAAAATTCTTTTTCCCATGAATAAGTGTCTTATAAATTTGTGGCCTATTATAATACTTTCACATTTTTAAAATTCTTTTGATAATAGGAGTTCTATAATGCGTAAGAACTATAATACTTTGTAAATGCAGAAAGTATTTTTGACAGGGTTCGTGTATCATGAAATCATGAGAGTATTTTTTACATACATAGCAGTATGGCTTGTATTCTTCGATTTTATTTATACATGACATACAAAAAAAGTGTCCATCTTGTTTACAAGATACACACTTTTGATGCTCAAAGAGACTGAATATAAAACTTTTAATATCCATTACTTTATAAGTATTTCAGATAAACTCTCTACTCAAAAACCTGTCATTCATTTTGGCATTTTGCCGTATGCTTCTCATTCATTGATATAAGCTCAGGCAATATCTATATGAGTATACTCTTCATTATTTTCTAAAAAATTAGAGAGGAATGCGGCTCACATTGATGCTCAAGCATGAACAGAACGTTCAAGGTTATTAAAATCTGCAATTTTTGATTTTGTTTTTTCAACAAGATAGTCATCGAAAGGGAGTCGAATATACTTTTCAGTATGTTCCTTACTGTATTCGAGCATAGTGTTTATCAATTCTTCATTCGTTCCCATGATTCCAGCATAGCGATAACCTAAGGCTACCATACAAGCTCCTGTCAGAGTTGCTATTGATATTATTGACTTTGTTTTATAGTTCTTTCATAGATATGCGATTCCATCTGCCATAACTAATCTTCCTTCAGCGTCAGTATGAATTATTTCCACAGTTTTACCAGTATATCATGTAATGATATCGGATGGTTTATACGCATTTCATGAAACGACATTTTCAGCAAGCATAAGACAGGCTACAAAATTTTTGTCTACATTGTGTCTATCAATTTCTTTCATAAGAGCAAAGGTAACAGCTGCTCATCACATATCTCACTTCATATCATACATGTAATCTCAAGGTTTAATTTGGTTCCCACCAGTATCAAACGTGACTCATTTTCAAACAATTCAAGTAATTGGATCTTTTTTGTTGCTGATATGTTCAAGAATAACTACACATGGCTTATTCTCGCTTCATTTTCCTACGGCCTCTATAAGTCAAAGACCTTTTTTTTGTATGTCTTTATAAGTTAGAATTTTTACTTTTATATTTTTAAACTTGGTCTTTTTTACAAGTGACGCAAAAATATCTGGTGTCATATCATGCGCTGGAGTCTCTCATAAATCTCTCGCTAGATATATATTTTTTATTTTTTCTTCGCATTTTAAAAGTGCTTTTTTTTCTTCTATACTACATACTATTTCTGTCTTTTTTTCTTTTTTAGTACTGAGATACTTTTGAAAATGATATCGAGAGAGGAGACTCAACTCCATAAGAATAGTCTTTTTTTCTAAGTTTGAAGCGAGAAGTGAAATATTTTCTGGAAATTTTGGAAGGTATTTTCATAAAAAAAGCATTGTTTTTTCTAAGGATTTTTCTTTTCCAACGAGCATGTACAGTGTCTGGTATTTTCTTCCACCTAAAAAGTATTCACGACTGGAAGAATCTTTACTTTTAAGAGATTTTTTTATATCTTTTAAAATAGGATCTGAAAGTTTTAAAAATTCGAGTTGAGATAATTCTTCTTCATTTTCTACAAAACAGACAATGTTTCCAGAAGATATATCTTGAGCCCTTAGGAGGTAATGAATCATTTTTTGTAAGTTTTACGTAAACTAAAATACGAATAAAAGAAGTAGAGAGATTCTCATAATAAAAGAAGCGCTACATTGAGTATAGAAAAATCTATGAAAAGAAAGAAAGAAATGACTCAACTTAGATTGACAAGAAGTGAAAAAATATGAAAAAAATAGGTATCAAAACTATATGGTTTTTTACTAATTACATCAAAAATTAGATACAGCAGAGAGAGAACCCCCAAGAAAAAAACACTATATTTCTTGCTTACATCAGGGCTTAGAATAAATAAATATAACGATACTACACTGACGAATATAGCATAACTTGATCCAAATAGACTCACATAATTTTGAAATTTAGTATGAAAAATATATAAGATATATCAAATTATTGCTGAAAATAAGCTGATAAAAATAATATCATTTCAAGAATAAAAGAATGAAAATGTAGAAAAAATAAGAAAAAAATAAGAAAAAATTAAGCCCCAAATTCTACTGACTGAAATATTTATTTTGAAAATATTTTTTAATGGGATAGATCCAATAAAAAAAGTGAGAGAAAAGAAAAAACTGATAATTGAGAAGAGTAAGGCTTGAAATCAAAAAAAGTATTTACATGCTACTAGAAATTCAAGAAAAATAAAGGCTATTATATAGCTCTGCATCAAACTTTTATAATGACTTTTTCTTTCTGTTTGTAAAAAACAATAAAAGAGTACAGCTAATAATAAAATATTAATGAAATCTAGGGAAACAAATATAAGATTACTTCATAAAATATAATAGAGGTGTAAGAATATATAATATGCTGAAATAATTCCAGTATTTATTCTCAAAAAGTCTTGGAAGACAGAGAATTTATGCTCAAAAAAGAAAAGAGCTAATACTAATGTGTTAAAAAGTAAAAAAATAAGGGGGATATTTATTTCTCCTAAGAAAACCTGAAACAATAAAAAAATACCAACATAAAATAAGAATATTGCTAAAGCATAAATAATCTGAGAAAAAAAAGTTTTCACAAATCAGATGATGTCTTTTTTTTGTATACTCATGTTAAAATTACTTTCCTCTTCTCTGTAGATAGGATTATAAAGCGTTCTATTGGGTCTTGATAAAAAAAGAGTCACAATAAATAAAAGACTAATAACGATATAGACATGTGCTTCTATATAAATATTTCAAATAATTGATGAATATCGAAGATTTTGAAGCGAAAACAAAAAAAATATGAAATAAAATATAATTCATAGGAGAAAAATGAGAAATTTCATAGGAATAATAACTAGAAATTAACTCTGAAAAATATAAAGATAAAGAAGAAAAATACAATATTTAAACTGAGAAGACTTAAATTTTTTGAAGATATACAAAAATAATATCACAGCAATAACAATAAAAATCATATGATTAGATGAGCTTGAGGTCAAACAGAGATAATTGCAAAACGAGAAAGTGTGAGTGATAAAATAAAAAAGAAAAGTAAAATGAGAAATAAAATAAAAAAGAGTCTTGATTGAAAAAATAGTATTTCATACATATTTTCTACAGTTTTTTTATAGCCTTTTTTAACAGAAGTATAGGAACTTATTGTCCCATTTTTTTTAGCTTTGAGAATTGATATATTTTGTTCAATTACTTTTCTCTTAAGAATTAATTTTTCCTTGAGTTCACTTTTGTTGAGTGGATTTAAAAACAATATAAAATTTTTATGGATTTCTTTTGAATTTGCTTTCTTTTTTTCTTTATATTTTTCCAGTAATAAAAGCGTCTTTAGAAAACTATAAGATTTTGTATCAATAAGTGATTCTTTTTTCTTTAAAAGGCTATCCTTTTTTCAGCTACTATCAAAATGAAATTGAGATACAAAATCTTTTATAATTTTTTTAAAGTCTTTGTCAGCTTCTATATATTTTTTATTTGAACCTATCTTTTTAAGAAGATCATTTGTTTCTTGAAGTAATTCTCTTGATTGTGTATCTTTGTTTGATTCAACAATTTGTAGCTCTATTTCTCCAATTTTCAATAATGCAAGTTCTGAAATTTCTTTAAGTTTCTCGACATTTGTGGACCCCCTCATATGAATAAGCTTTTCATATATTTTTGTTAATTTTGTGATTTGTTCTGATAATATTCAGGCCTTACTTGATGAAGTTAATATACTATCAAGCTTACTGAGTACTTTTTCAACGAGTAATTGAGTTTGTTGTAATTCTTTTGAATGATAAAATTTTTCATCATTTTCTTTTTGAATAGTTTGGATTTTTTGAGTTTGTTTTTGCATTTCATATCAGTGCTCCAACTGGCTCATAATTTTTTGTTTTTTCTCAGCGTTATTATGAGCTTCATCACCTTCTGGATATAAAAATATAATTTTATATCCCATTTCATCTCTCAGTTTTATATATACCTTAAAAATATCCTTCCCAACAATTATTCCATTTTTGATATCACCTTTGATTTCTACTTGAAAAATAAATTTTTGCCCTTTTATTTCTGCTTCAGAAATTTGGCTCACTGATAAAATGGAATAATCTTCTTTATGAATTTTTTCTTTCGCTTCTGTTTCGGAATCTGCAGAAACAATAATAGTATATTTTTTCTGAGATTTTGATGCAACTATCTTATATTTTTGCATTTTTTTCTGTTAATTAACTTGGAAGAAGTTGAGAAGTATCTAAATTATTTTTTAAAAAAGAAATACATTCTTCTTCATTTCTATCTGTAAATTCTGCTAATTTTAGAGAATATCATAAAAATTTTTCTACATCTTTAGGAGTTTCTTGGGTTTTTAAACCAAGTTTATTCAAAGCTTTTTCTGCAGAATCTTTTATATTTATTTTTTCTGGCTTATTCGTAATTTCTTGAATTTCTGTTTTCATGATTTAAAGATTATGAAGTAAAAATGAAAAACTGTTCATATCTTGAGTTTTTTCTTCTATTTCTTTTTTTCTCATTCCAGATATATTTCAAAAACTTTCTTTTCGTATTTTTTCTATTTCTCTTATTTCTATTTTTTCTACAAATTGGGTCATCTTTGTAAAGAGTTCTTGAGCTTCTTCTGAAGTAAGAACTTCTAATGCTTGAATATATAATTGTTGTTGTTCAGAAGAAATTTTTAGAGATAGAATCATAGTTTCAATAAGTTTCTTTCTTTTTTTAATATCTTTCTGTTTTTGTAGAAATGAGAAGAGCATTTGTTTATGTTTTTGATAAAATACTTTTACACAATTATTGTAGCATATATTATATATATATTCAAATTATTAATATAGTAGTAGTAATAGTTCCAAGTGTTAAAAACTTTTATAGCGTACTCAAGCAAATCTCTTACAATTTTCTTACGTTTTTCTTAAATAAATATCTTATTGTTTTTGCACTATAAAAGAACAAAACTCTGTTTCCTACATTTTTTTAACATTAATTTGAATAGTAGATTGACTTGCTTTTGTTTCGAAAAAGATATAGTAAAAAATGTAAAAACAGCAACAGTAAAAAATGTGTAAAATAATCAATATTGTCTAAACTTGTAGAAAAATGAAAAAACTTTTCATCGTATTTTTAACATCTTTCCTTCTTTGAGCTCTTGTGAGCTTTGAAATAGCGAATCTGTATTTTCCAAACTTGTGAAAAACTCAAATACAAGCCTTTGGAACGGGTACAAGTTCCCTTGATATGTCTGAATTTTGGGATGTATATTCTATTATAGAAAAAGAATATTTTTCTGTTTGAGATGTCAAAAAATGAGATCTTGTAGAATGAGCTATGACATGAATGGTTAGCGCATTATGAGACAAACATAGTGAATTTATGAATCCTGAAGTGAATAAAAAATTTAATGAAGCATTATCATGAGATTTTGAGTGAATATGAGCAGTAGTTGAAAAAGTTCCTCTTTGAGTATTAGTCGAAAGAATACTCAAATGATCTCCTGCAAAAAAGTTTGATGTGAGAGCGTGAGATCTGTCTCTTATACACATCTGACGCTGCCGACGA
>JAGXIV010000004.1 GCA_024635485.1 bacterium
ATCTCTATCTGAGTAATCATACAAGCTTAAGCAAACTGAATTTATAACAATACAGAGCATTATGAAACGATCAAACCATCTATTTATAGATTAAGATTGATATTATCTTACTCTCACTTTTAGAAAGTCCTGAAAAAGGGGATATTTCAATTGCGCTCTATGGGCTTCCTATGAAAATTATTGAAGTTTTGATGGTACTGTGATGATTCTATCTCAATTCTATGCTTCCTTCACTCAGTGAAAATTATGCACAAAAAAATTATGCTCAACTTTGAAATATGTTGTGAATTTCTCTTAAAATATTATTAAGTTTTGCTCTGTTAATTTTTGCTCTTGGAAATCTCTTTTGAACTGAGGTAATTTCAATCATTGCAACCCCTGAATATTTACATCCAATTTGAAGTCTCTATTCTTCACTAGATGCTTTTAGAATAGTACTGTGAGTTCTTGTATTCTATTTTTTATCACTGAGTTTTATTTATATGCTCATTGCTTCTGAAAGACAATGAATACTTCTTTGGGTAAACATTATTGTAACCGCTATCAATATCATTTGAAATATTATATTGATTCCATATTTTTCATTTTATGGAGCAGCGATGGTAACTTTATGAAGTCAAATTCTACTGATGATTATAACTGGAAGCATTGTCTTGAAAGATTTGAGATTTCCACGTAAATATCTTATAAGTATGTGACTGAGTATGCTATGAATATCACTTATTTATTTTATTTTCGTAGAATTAAAAACTTTTGTACTTTTAGATAATATTGCAAGTATTCTCTTTTTTACTCCACTATTTCTTGTGACATATTTCTGACTTGAATTTTTATGCTCTAAAAAACTATTTATAAAATAATTAATTTATTTCAATAACAGAACTCAGAGAATAAATTTTAATATTTTTTTCATTATTAATACTTTTGATTTTTATCAAGAGGTTTTTATCTGTTTGAGCTATACATCAGGGAGCTGTTAATTTCATATTGGCTCCATTTAAAATAATTCTCGCAGTACCAGTAATATTTTTTACGGCTCCTGTTAATGGTGCACATTGTAAATCAGAAATATATATATTGGACATACTCTTCCATGAGACATCATGAGAAATCCAACTTACTTGATTATCTATGCTATAAAAGGTTTGGATAGTTCCTGAGGCTGTTTTAGAAATATCAATTCTCCATGCATCAGGAACTATAGCATTGATTCATAGTCACCTCCCAATAAGAGAGTCATTTTTTATTTCTTGTAAAATATTAGTAATTTTTACGGTTTCTACGTTTAATCTCTCATTTTGGGTAAGACGTGAAAAATTTAATGAACTCGTTGATAAGGCAATAATTCACATAATAGCAACTCATACAAGAATTTCAATAAGAGTAAAGGCTTTAATAGGCTTGTTTTTCATAAGAAAGAGTTGTCAAAAAATCTTTTTTTTCTAATATATTATCATATTATGATAAAAAATAGTGAATACAAGATAAATTTATCCTTTAGCGTAAATTCTATGAAAAGATTTTGAATACTCCTCTTAGCCTCTACTCTCCTATTTTCTCCTGCGGTTTTTGCACTCTGAGCTCCAAGCAATCTTGAACCTACCGCAGTTTCAGGAACATCCATTTCTCTTGACTGGCAGGATGTAGCAAATGCTACTTGATATTATCTTTATTATGGAACAACTTCTGGTTCATGAGCTACCTATGAATCTGAATGAATAGATCTCATTGAAAACAGCGAAACAGTTCTTACTAAACTCAATCCAGAAACTAATTATTTTTTCGCAGTAACATCGCTCGATAGTGCTTGAGTAGAATCTGATTACTCGAAAGAGCTCACATATAAGACTTTAAAATCTGGAGAACAAATGAATTTATCAGAATTTAAAATCATTTCTGTAAGTGTAATAGATGAAGAAACACTTGAGTTCCAATTTTCATCTGAACTCGATGCCTCACCGAATGCTGTAAACGAATTTGCTATTCAAAATAGAACTACTTTGAAAGAAATTCCCATCGATATAAGTTCTGTAAATGAGAATACTCCCAATAAAGTTCTCGTTATTCTTGGTGAAAAATTGAGTCCAAATAGCTCGTTTAAGGTAACTGTGCTTGATATGACTGATGCAGAGTGAAATAGTATTGAATCTTGAATTAATGCATTTATTAATTTTGAAACGACAGACTTTCAGTCCTCAACTACTACCTTAAAAGATGATACAGCATCAGATTCAAATTCTGTACAAAATCCACTTCCTGAACCTCAGGCATCAACCGTAGATGATGCGTCTCAATCTAGTGGTATGAGTTGAAGTGTAAATGCTTGAAATGCTGGACAAAATATATCTCAGGATGAAATAGCTAATAATACGCTTGAAGCCGCAGCAACAAATGATGCACTTCCAGAAACTGGTCCTGAGCATTGGATACTTATTTTCCTTGCATCACTCTTTATCGGATGAATATATTTTTTCAATACTCAAAAACATAAGATTTAAGGTACTAAAAAATAAAAAAACAGTTCTTAGAGAACTGTTTTTTTTGAATATGGAATTATGAGTCCTATGAGACTCAGATTTTTATATCGTATAAAAGAATTATAGATTTCTATTATTTTCTTATATTTATTAAATTCTTTTTCTATCCTACTACTTTGATCAATGATACAGTCACGAAGATAGAGAAAATTTGCATCACGATTTACTTTGGGATTTTTATTGCACACTTGAAAAATAAAATTTATTTCATGATGAATTTTTTCTTGTACTTGAATAAATGCTTGAAGATCTTTTGAAATCGTCAGGAGAGAAAATTCCTGCTTCCGTAGTTCAAGTGCTTCTCTAAAAATTTCATTATGCCGAGTTATAAACTTTTTAGATATTTCATACATTCATGGTATCATATCAGTTCTTTTTTGAAAAAGAGAAATCATATTACTCTCAAACATTTGTATCTTGTAGTCCAAAAAATAAAGTATTCCATATATGGATACCAAAATAATGAGAACAACTACAATTATGAAGATTCAAATGAGCATACATATGGGTCAACGAGTATAACACTCTTATTGTAACACAAAGCACTCATAAGGTCAAAAAATCTTTGACTTACTGAGAAAAAACATATACTTGAGTTGACAAGTGTTACAAGCATATTTTGTAATGCTTTTTATTATTATGAAATATCTTTATGATACAGTTTTTTAAGGACTCTATAAGAGAGCTCAAACACGTAGTATGGCCAACACCAAAGGAAACAAGAGATTATTTTTTCTGGGTGCTTCTGATTCTTATAGTTTTTACTCTCTATTTATTCCTATTTAGTAATATATTTTCTGAGTTTATTTTATGGCTCAGTAACACAATTTAATTTTTTATACGTAGCAACAAATATTATGGCAGAAATCACTCCAAATTGGTATGTTATTCAAGTAATTTCAGGTACAGAAGAAAATGTAAAACAATCGCTCTTTCAAAGAAGGGAAAGTTTTGGTTTAGAAGACTATATTCTAGATGTCTTTGTTCCAACTCACGATGTCGTAACTGTGAGAGCTGGTGGTACGAAAGTAAAAAAGAAAAAAAATATTCTTCCTGGGTATATTCTTGTTGAAATGCGAGTTTCAAACGAAAGTTGGTATATCGTTCGAAATACTCCAAATGTAACTGGTTTTCTTGGAGCGGGGAATATACCGGTTCCAGTATCTGGAGAAGAGTTAGCGCAACTCAGAGGAAAAGTAGAAAGCAAGGAAGAAAGTTATTCAACGAAATTTAAAACAGGTGATCTTGCACTTATTACGAAAGGACCTTTTGAAGGCAATGAGTGAATGATAACTGAAATTAACGAAGGGAAATGACTTGTAAAAGTGAATATTAACCTTTTAGGGAGAGATACTCCAATCGAACTTGATTTTTCTCAAGTGGTAGTACGATAATTTAAAATATCTTCATGAGAAATACCATCATTTTTTTACTCTGACTTATGTTCTTGCTGTTTTGCAATATTTTTGCATATATTGTCAGCGAGGACTATAGATTCTTTCTGAAAAAAATTAAATATCAAGAAGAAATTGTCTATGATGCTGGTCTCGAGGTAAATGACAACAATAAAGTTAAAATCATAGATTCAAGTAAAGAACAAGTTCTGAACAATAACGAGATTCAATCAACTGGAACAGGTTTTAATTTCCTAAGTGAGTTGAGTGGAGTATGAAAAATACTAGAACCTGAGCTTCCTGCATTAACTGATACACAAACAAGTTTTTTGCAAAGTTTTCAGAGTTTTGATCTTAAAGAACTCGATACTAACGCTGCACTTTTTGATGTAACTACTGAATATCCAGATCCATATTATACATTCTATGCTCCAGAGCTTACCTTGTATATTTTTCCCACTAAAAACTATAATCAAATCAAAAAAATATTTGAAGTTCAAACCTTTGAGCTTCCATATACACTCAATGAGGCAAATGCTCTTGTAAGTCCTTCTTTCTTCATTAATTTAGACACATCAGTTGATGATGGTGATGTTCGGATAGTCGGAGAATACGAAAATATTGCTTTTTGATTGAAAATTAGAAAAGATAGCTATAATACAGTCAAAGAAATATTTTCTCAATGAGGGAATTAGTTGAATTTATATATTAAAAATAATTAACCATGCCAGATTCATTTATATATCTCACACAAGAGGGACTAGAAAAACTTCAAGAAGAATATAGATATCTTAAAGAAGATAAAAGAGTAGAGATTGCAGAAAAACTTAAAGAAGCTATCAGTTACGGTGATCTCTCAGAAAATTCTGAATATGAAGATGCGAGAAATGAACAATCTCAAGTAGAACTTCGAATTACAGAAGTAGAGGATCAACTCAAAAATGTAAAACTTATTGAAGAGGATACAAAAACAAAATCATGAGAAAAAAAGGTAAATATGGGGATGACCGTTACTGTTCAAGAAGAAGGGAACAAAGATAAAGATACGTATAAAATTGTTGGTACTACAGAAGCAGATATTTTGGCTGACGTTCCAAAAGTATCTAATGAATCTCAATTTGGAAAATCACTTCTTGGTAAGAAAAAAGGTGATACTTTTAGTCTCAAAAATGGTGCTGGGGAATCTATTTCTTACAAGATTTTAGAAGTTGCATAATTTTTAATACACACTATAGACAATGCTTGAGGAATATAATGTATTTTACAATACTCTGATTCTCGTTCCTGCAGTCACATTTTTATTGTCTGTTATTATAAAGTGAATTGTTGTAAAGGCTTCCACTGGAATATGGGATTTAGAACGAGCTGTGTGAAGTGGTTGAATGCCATCTGTACATTCTTCAGTTGTTGTCTCGCTTGCAACAGCTTTTGCATTAAAATACGGAATTCATTCAGATTTTTTTGCAATAGTTATGTGATTTACTGTTATAATAATTTATGATGCTATCAATGTTCGTTTTGAAGCAGGCCTCCACGCAAAATTTATAAATGAAAGCTTAGGTGAAAAACTCATTCCAGAAAAGAAACTCAAAGAGTCTCTGGGACATTTACCAAGTGAAGCTTTTGCAGGGAGTATGCTCTGAGTTATAGTTGCTATAATTCTATTCTACGTATAAAAAATACTCAATAAAAAAGACTGTAATAATTACAGTCTTTTTTATTTAAAAAGCTCAGAGCTCTAAGCTGAGTGTTTCTTCATTTCAAGATTTTTTCAGTACTTTGAGTGAGAGCATATCTCATGGAATAGAGTTTTGTATAATACTTTGAAGTGAGTTTCAATTCGTAACCTTTTTCCCATCAATTTCTAGTATAATATCTCCAGGCTCGAGTCCAGCTTTTTCAGCGCTACTTCCAGGAACTATACTTTGTGCTTCATCAATAATGTAGGCTCAAATATTTGTTTGAAGTCAGAGTTCTTGTGAGACTCAATCTGAGTTTGGAATATAATTTATTCAAATAAAGGGTCTTTTTATAGTTCCACTTTCTGCAATACTCTGCATAATATAATCAACTTTTTCTTGCGTCAAAGCTATAGAAAAACCAATTCCATTACTATTTGAAGCAATAGCTGTATTGATTCCTATAACTTTTCCCGAAAGGTCAATAAGTGGTCATCCACTGTTTCAAGGATTAATAGCAGCATCTGTTTGTATGAGTCCGGTGAGTGCTTCACCAGAAGCTTCTATATTTCTATCTTTTCCACTTATGATTCCAAGAGAAACTGAGTTTTGAAATTCAGCAAGCGCATTTCAAACAGCGATAGTGAATTCTCAAATATGTATCTTTTCGGCTGACGTGATAAATGAGAGTGGTAAAAATTTTGTCCCTGCATCTGATCACACTATTTGTAGTACTGCTAGGTCATTAATAGGATCAGTTGCCAGCACTTCAGCATCATACTCAACTCCATCACTTGTTATGATAGTATAGTCAGCACTAGCATCAGCTACTACATGTTTATTGGTAAGAATGGTTCCATTTTCGCTAATAAAAAAACCACTTCCTCCTCACACTTGCCGACTGACCGTTCCAGTAGGTTGTTGAAAAAATCCCCAGGGGTCACTTCTATAGACCACTAAATCTTTTTTAATCACTACACTCACTACAGAAGGTGAAACCGTTTCAGCTAACTGAGTAATATTATTTTGTAAATCAGTCAGTTCAGTCGTAATTACTTGAGTTTGAGCTTGTTGTTGAGCTGGAGTATTTGAAATATTTCCATAATTTCAAAGTATATAGCTGTATCAGCTAGCTCATATAACTCCTCAAATAAGAGAAAAAAATACTAAGAGCAGAGTCAGAAAATTATGTTTCATACTAAGTAAAAAGTTTAGAAAATTCAGATATATTTGTTACAGGAATGAGCTTAATTGTGCTATTTTTTGGTAAGAGAGATGTAAGAGATTTTCAAATCTCAGGGACGTAAATGACGTCAAATCACATCTTTGCAGCTTCTTTTATTCTTCGCTCTAAAAACATAACATTTTTAATTTTTCATGTCAGAGATATTTCTCCTATATAGAGAGATTTTTTTGAAAGCGCTTTACTATTTTTACTTGAGATAATACTTGCAGCAATAGCGAGATCAAGCCCTGGTTCTCCTATAGAAAGTCACCTTGAAATATTACAATATACATCATGACTCTCGAGTTTTACGTTTGAGTATTTTCCTAGTACCGCAATAATGAGATCCAGTTTTGAGCCTACAATACCTCGTGCAGAACGTTTTGGATATCCAAACTTCGTGTACATGGTGAGAGCCTCCGTTTCTATGACGAGAGGACGAGTTCATTCCATTGTGACAGAGAGAGCAGAACCAATGGAATCCGTACCATCACTAATAAACTCAAGGCCCGGATTTTCGATGTCAATCAGTCATTTTTCTTCCATTTTATAGAGACCAATTTCAGAGCTTGAACCAAATCTATTTTTCAGACAACGTAAAATTCTCAGATTATCAAACTTATCACCCTCAAAAAAGAGAACCGTATCAACCATATGTTCAAGCGTCTTTGGTCCAGCGAGAGAACCATCTTTCGTAACGTGACCGATAATAATAAATGTTGTATTGGTAGTTTTTCCATATTCTACGACCATTTCAGTAATGGCTCTAACTTGCGAGATACTTCCAGCAGTTCCGCTGATTTCATTTGAATACATCACAGAAATAGAATCCAAAATAACGAGTTTCGTTTCATTTTTTTTCAGCGTAGAAAGGACATTTTCTATATTACTTTCAGCAAGTATTTTTATATTTTTTCCTTCTATTTCAAGTCTCTCTGCTCGACTTGATATTTGTCCTTGAGTTTCTTCTCCAGAAATATAGATAATATCTTCCTCTATCCAATTCCCAAGCTGTAATGAGAGAGTAGATTTCCCTATTCCAGGTTCTCAAGAAAGTAAAATAATACTTCCTTGGACGATTCCTCCACCAAGTACAGCATTAAGTTCTGGAGATTTCGTCACGATTCTTTCGTCTATATTTTCTCATGCAGCCGTAATACTCAGGAGTTCTCTGCTTTCTCAGGTCTTTCAAGATTTGTTGCTCGCTTTTGATTCTTTGAATTCTTTGAGCGTATTCCACTCCTTACAAAACTCACATTGTCCCTTCCATTTCAGCGATTCATTTCCACAATCAGTACAGATAAACATAGATTTTTATTTGGATATATTTTGTATGTATTTTAAGAATTAAATTTGTTTTGTAAAAATCTAATTCTTCATTATAGTTGTTTGACGAAATTAAATTAATAAGTATAGAAATATATGAGCTGTAATAATTGAGAATCTCATTTTGGTACAAATAGAAGAGACAAAATAGAAGATATGAAGAGAACGAGAATAATTATGAAAATACTCTGAGATGAAATACCAAAAGATGATTTTGATGTATCAGAGAATTTAGATGAGAAAGTCAGAGAAAAAATAACTGACGATAAAAGATTTGATACTCATAGGATTCAAGTTGCTAATTCTGTGAGAAAAAAACTCCTCAATGTTGAACACAGAAACTTTGATGAAAAAACTCAATGAGAATTACTCGCTTTTCTCTGAGTTACTGTCCTCAGAAATAAAGATTGAGTTATAGAATGAAAAATACCAGCTCAAAGTGCGCAATTATTTTGACTCAGAAATTCAGAATCATATATAAACATACACTGAACCGAAGTCATAATTATCCCACTGGATAGAATGAACGCTTATATTTGAGAATGAACACGAATCAATCCTGAGTATCCTATTCTTCCACAAATTCATAAATCTGCTTCGAGTTATAGAATGTTTAAAAAATCAAATGGAGTAACCATAAAAGATTTTTATGGAAAATTATATGATATAAAGAAAGAAAAAAATCAAGAAACTCCAGATACATGAATAGTCGGAGAAGAAATGAATCTTTCTCCTGAGGATGAATATAAAAAACAACTCAGTAGTTTTCTCATATCAAAGTGAATTTGATTTGTTGAAAGTTTTGATGGAAATGATACCTATTTTGTTTCAAGTTATACAGCAAACAAACTTTGATTATCATCAGAGGATTATTATATGACCATATTTTTTGATGAACCCCATGAGATTTTCTCTTGAGTTTTTACAAAAGTTTCTGATGATAAAAAACGTAGTGATTTTGAATCAAGCACGTGATGAGATGAGAGTCTTGGAGCTAAATTAAATAAAATTTTCGAATTAGACGAAACACTTCAAACAGCTAAAACAATCACTATCCCAAATATTCTCCAATTTTTAACTTCTACTTTAAAATAAATACTAATTCTTGAAATTAAATCTTTTTCACTATAATATCCAAGCGATATTTGCCTGGGTGGTGGAATTGGTATACACAGGGGACTCAAAATCCCCCGGCTTCGGCCTTGAGGGTTCGAGTCCCTTCCCAGGTACCATAAATATGACGAGAAAATGAAGCCCTGATTCTCAGTCTACGCGAAGCGTAAAGATGAGAATTGATTGCGATGAATAAGAGCAATCACTGAATGTCCTACTGGAGTTACCAGCGAAGTATGAGCTTGTAACAGAAGAGACGAGTCCCTTCCCAGGTACCATAAATAATTTCTAAAACTCATATTCCTTATCTGAATCTTTTCCTTTGAGCTCAAAGGAAAAGGGCTACATGTTCTGTAGCTTCTTTCCTTTTTTATAAAAGGAGAGAATTCAAGAGAGGAATATGAGTTTTTTTATACAATACCATTATGAAAATACATCCAATTATAACCAACAACAATCTTCAAAATATTTTTTATATTTTGGAGTTTTGAAACAAACAAGCACTGGTCATAGATCCCTGTGATGCTGAACTGTGTAATAATTTTCTGAGGGAACATAATCTCAATTTAGAAAAAATTCTCATCACCCACGAGCATGCTGATCACTATAGTGCAGTTTCCGAACTGAACTGTCATGAAATCTATGCCAGTAAAATTGCAGCAGCGAGTCTGCCATTTCATGTGACCTACGAATTCAAAGAAGATGATGAGGTATTTTTCGAATCCTGAGACGTGAGTCTGCGGGTAGTAGATGTTCCAGGGCATACTTTATGACACGTGATGTTTGAATATATTGTTCACGAGAAAGTAGAAGCACTCTTTGTGGGAGATACACTTTTTGCTGGATGAGTTGGAAATGTGTATTCTGGAGACGTGAATCTCTTATTTGAAAGTATTCAAAAATTCAAAAAATACAGAGATGAAGTTGTGATATATTCGGGTCATGATTATCTCGAAAATAATTTCAAATTCTTGAAACAGTATTTTCCAGAACTAACACAGAACATAGATGAGATTTTACGCAAAAAGGGAGAAAAGGTATATTTTACAAATCTCTTACAAGAACGCAGTATAAATAGGTTCATACAAGCTGATAAAAGTCAGTTTATTGAACTCAGACAGCTTAGAAATACTTGGTAAAAAAATAAAAAAATGAAATATTTACATACAATGGTCCGAGTCAGAGACCTCGATGAATCACTGACATTTTACTGTGATATACTTGGACTGAAGGAAATAAGTCGAAAAGAAAATGAAGCAGGGAAGTTTACATTGGTTTTTCTTGCAACTGAAAATGGTGCTCCTGAAGTAGAACTGACCTATAACTGGGGAAGTGAAGAAGTCTATGAAACAGGACGAAGTTGGGGACATCTAGCCTATGAAGTCGATGATATTTATGACTACTGTGAAATGCTACAAATTAAGTGAGTCCTAATCAATAGACCTCCACGAGATGGCTATATGGCATTTATCAAGTCTCCAGATGATGTTTCTATTGAGATTTTACAAAAATGAAATGCTCTCCCAATCCAATCTCCATGGAAAGATATGGAAAATATTTGAAAGTGGTAAGCTTATTTGTATACTAAAATTATGATAGAATCTCTCATACAAACATTCATGGTTCACAGCAAGAAATTTCCTGCTGTCAAAAAAGTAATCACGAAGCATCCAACGATTAATTATGGATACAAGGCTTTCCAACTCTATTTAACCTACTTAACCCTTCAAACTATGTTTCAATCTGTCAAAGATAAAATACGTCTTGCGAAAATCTACGCTGCAATTGCGGGAGTTATTATCGCTCTTCTCATCGTAAACGCAGTCATTCAAACAGTAAAAATCTATCAACTTGAAAATTTGATTGAACAAATGCAAACAAATTAGTACATATACGTTCCCAATTAAAGGCTTTTTCTTGATGAAAAGGTCTTTTTTTGTATAGTAGAATTAGATACAAAGAATTACAAAATTATAACTCATTGAAATTATGAACATCCAAATTACCAACACACAACCACGTCTTATAGCCTCATTTTATAGTGGATCAAAAGACCTGCAAAAAGAAGTCTCTGATGCTCTGGCATGATGTGATACTGAAATAGTGGAACAAGTAGCTTTTGCAGTAAAAGAAAACACAATCGCACTTTTACCAGATTGATTTCAATGAGCTAGAGTGCAAGATAATAAAAATATTTTTGTACTGTATACAACGAAATAATAAAATTGGATTTTGACATGAAAGCAGATTATGCTATACTCATAGAATACATGTAAAAGTTATTCTATGCCATTTGATATTTGAAACTTAGTACTCCCAGAATTTGATTGATTTACTCGAAAGCCAAGAGCCGCAGAATGCAAAGTAGTTGATACTCAAAGAATTATAGCTGAAATACTCTGAGGTAAAACTGATGCGAGAGAAGAATCTCAGAAATCAGATTTTTCGCATGAAAATATTATTGCTGGTCAATATGCAGTAGTTTTAAAATATCGAAGAGAAAAAGATAATAAAACATATCCTGCTATAAGTATGAGTTATGATTTAGATGATGAATGAAATGTTATAATTCGCCAAATTCAACGCGCTCAAAATAAAAAAGTTTCTTTTCGTTTTCATTCAAGTTTTGATAGCAATAAATATTTTATGAAACTCATTCAAGAAAACTTTACAGATAAATGAATAAAAGTGTTTATGCCGATAGCAGAATGAATGGATTGAGTATGATTTCGTTCTACTGCAATACAAGAAATGGAAGATATTCAAAAAAAACTTAATAATCTGAATGCTTCAATACCAAATTAAAAAAAACTCCTCAATTTTGAGGAGTTTTTTAATTTATATATTTCGATGAAATGCAATGTGTGATAAATTTTTTCTATAAGAATCAAGAGCGAGTTCTAATTCGTCTTTCTCCAGTAAAGTCATTATTTCTCAAATAGTTCATTGAGTCTCTTCAATATTTCTGTGTACCCAAGAACTAAATCAAACGGGAACATAGTTATCACGAAATGGAATTTCTATATAACTCATGAATTGCAATAAAGTATAATTAAATATTATTATAACTAAAATACTTAATGAATCAATAATTAATTAAGTTTGTAATCCTTACTCTTCCATCAATTCATTTTTCTACTCTGACGCATAGTTTTAATTCATAAAATCAAATAATATGATACTAATATTATGCATTTATATTACAAGAAAATTGAATTTTGAATTATACGTTAATTCTGATTAATAGATTATTTATGCTTCATTTTGATATTTCTAAATCGTGTATTTCTATATTTTGATTTCTTAAATGCTGTGTAATTTCTTTTAATCTTGTATTAATGGCAGTCATAAGTGCTTGTCATTTGAGTGTAGACATATTACTAATTGCTATAATATCCTCTTTTTGTATTTGTAAGAGATATACTACTTTATCAATTTTATTTTTGAGAGATGTATAGGAATCAATATCGAAAGATGTATCTATTGATGGTAATTCTTCTCAAAGAATTCAAATTAGGGCAGTATTGAACTTACCAAGATTTTCATCCATTGTTTGTCTATTTCCCTTATTTTCTTTTAAGGATTCAGTTCATTCTTCTGTTTGTTCTGTATGAGGTCTAAATATTACTCAAAGACTTGAAAGCATTTTATGTAATCCATCATACGTTGCGTAGTTTATACCTTTATCTTTGACTAATTCCCATATTTGAGGAACACTTTTAGCATTTATTCATAATTCAGAATTTCAGATGTATTGAGTTTTTAAAAATTCTATGGGGTCAGTTGTAAATGAATCTGAACTCTTCAGATATTCTTGTAATACATCTAGTTTTCTTTGACGGCTTGGAGTAATCGTTGGACTACCAATAGTCAAATTTCAGAATTCGTCGGGTTGCACCATTTTTGTAGAAATTTATTATATATTAACTATATTATCATAAGTCCAAGAATTCCCAAAAAATAATTCTCTCGCAATATTTGTGTTTTTGCTTATAATCTCTGTAATTATTTACAGAGATTATTTATGCCAGAACCAAAGAAAAAACCATTTATCAAAAAAAACAAAGAGCGTGTCTTTTATTCATCGACTCCAAAAAAGCAACTGAAACAAAAAAGAAATCCAGAGAAGGAAATTACTGGAGTATATAAACAGGGAAATGGGAATTTTGGATTTGTAGATACGGTGAATGAAACAACAGGAGAAAAAAAAGGATACTATGTCCATGAATCAAAAAAACTTGATGCCTTTGAAGGGGATGAAGTCGCTTTTGAAACGAAGAGTTTTAGGGGAAAAGATGAAGCAGTGATTACAAAAGTACTCAAAAGATCAGAAAACCTTGTAATTGGAACTCTCAAAATTATGCAAAACTTTGCTTTTGTTATGACCAAAGACCCTATCATCAAACAAGATATTTTTATTCCTGGAAAATTTATAGGAGGCTATACTGACGGCGCAAGAGTTGCCGTACAGATTATTAAATGGGATAAAAAAAATCCTGAAGGGAGAATTATGGAATCACTCGAATCTCTGCCTACTGGAAGAGAAAGTATCTATGAAATTGCCTTTGAAATGTGAGCTCGGAAGAATTTTTCTGATATAGTGAAAAAACAAGTGAGTGAATTTTCACAAAATCTCACGCAATCTGACCTCGCAAATAGAACTGATTTGAGAAAAATTTTGACCTATACCATCGATGGAGCAGAGAGTAAAGATTTGGATGATGCTATCAGTCTCGAAAAAATGGAAAAGTGATACAAACTCTATGTTCATATTGCGGATGTCTCTCATTATGTGACAGAAGATAGTCCACTGGATAGAGAAGCTCGTAAAAGAGGGACAAGTATATATCTGGTTGACCAAGTGATTCCTATGCTCCCAGCAGAAATATCTAATGGTCTTTGCAGTCTGCATCCTGGAGAAGATAAACTTACTCTTACTTGTGAAATGGATATTTCAGCTTCTTGATTTGTAGTAAAAAGTCAGGTTTATCCAAGTGTGATACTTTCAGATTTCAGACTGACCTATAGAGAGATTGATGAAATGATTTCTGAAGATATAAAAATAGATGATGACCTTCAGTTTTGAGGAAAATATACTTCGCAGTTAGATGAAAACATAGGCTTACTTAAAAAACTGACGGACGTTTTGAGTGTCAATACCAAAGGCAGAGGCTCTCTCGACTTTGATTTTCCTGAAACAAAAATAGTGCTTGATGATGCGTGAAACCCTATAGAATATAAGCGATATGATCGTTATGACTCTTATAAAATCATCGAAGAATGCATGGTATTAGCCAATGAATCTGTCTCTAAACTGTATGGTAAATATCCATTTCTCTATCGAATTCATGAAATGCCTGATCCTGAAGATGTGGAAAAGTTTATGAAGCTTCTGGAGTGAGTGATTCCAAACGCAGAAATTCCAGCAGAATTTTCAGAACTTTTGGAATTATTAAAAGATAATCCAAAACTTTTTCATTTACAAAAACTCCTCCTTCGAAGTTTACAAAAAGCGAGATACAGTGAAAAAAATATGGGTCATTTTGGTCTCGCTCTTAAGTTTTATAGCCATTTCACGTCTCCAATCAGAAGATATCCTGACTTACAAATTCATAGAATTATAAAAGAAATCATATCAAAAAAATGGTCTCCAGAGCGCAAAGAACAATATAATGAAATACTTCCAAAAGTAGCAAGAAGAAGTAGCGATACTGCAGACAGAGCTGAAAAAATGGAGTATAGAGTGAGGGATATGCTTGCTTGTAAATATATGAAAGACAAAATTGGGGAAGAGTTTGCATGAACTATTTCAGGGATGATAGAAAAATGATTTTTCGTGGAACTTCAAAACACGATTGAGTGATTTATTCCATTTACTCTCACTGGTCTTGAATTTCATCCTGAGACTATGACAATTCATAGTTTTGATCAAAAAAAAGAACTCCATTTTTGAGATGAAATTATAGTTTGACTGACAAATGTAGACTTTACTAAAAATAGACTTGAGTTTGAAATAGTGTAATTTAACATCAACACATGAAATACGATTTTGATATAGCAGTGATAGGAGCAGGTTCTGGTTGACTTACTGTTGCGTTTTGACTCGCAGCTGCTGGGAAAACAGTGGCATTAATAGAAAAATGAAGAATGTGAGGTGATTGTACCAATTTTTGATGTGTACCGTCAAAAGCACTCATAGATATTGCAAAGTCTTGAAAATATTCTTCTTTAAAAGAGGCTCTCATAGAGGTGAGAAAAAGAAGAAAAATAATTCGTGATGAAGAAACAGTTGAAAAACTAGAACAACATTGAATCACTGTATTTCAGTCACTAGCTCAATTTCATAGTGATCATTGTTTTATTCTTCCAGATTTAGACGGAAAACAAATCTCAGCAAAAAATATTGTTATTTCAACTGGAAGTCACGCTCAAAAACTCAAAATTGAAGGACTTGATAAAGAAGACATACTGACCAATGAGTCTATCTTTGAACAAAAAGAAGATATTAAAAATATGATAATCATCGGAGGATGATATATTGGTTCTGAACTTTCTGAATCTATTGCTGAGCTATGAACTAAGGTCAGTATTATCCAAAGAAATACAAGACTTATTCCAGCAGAAGAAAAAAAATCATCAGATTTGATAGAAAAAATTTTTACAGATAAATGAATACAGATTTATACAGCTTTTACAGGGAAGAGTGCCAAAAATAAAAAGCTCAAGATAGTTTCTGAGGATAATTCAACATCAAAACAAATCTCCTATGATAAGATACTTTTTGCACTCGGAAGAATTCCTAATGTTGAAGATCTTCATTTAGAAAATGCTGGAGTACAATATGATTCAAAAGGTATTTTTGTAGACTCTTATAATAGAACCAATAAAAAACATATTTTTGCAATTGGCGATTGTGTGAACGGAAACCCACAATTCACTCATTGGGTCAATAATGAATGACGAGGTGTTGTGAGAAATATATTATTTCCCTATTATAAATCAGGAGTAAGAAATAAAACACTTCCAAGTGTCTTGTATACTCATCAAGAAATTGCAAGGGTATGAAAAACAAGAAAAGAGCTCTTAGAGTTTAATGCAACAGAAGATATCATATCAAAAACACATCTCTTTGAAAATAATGATAGAAGCAAGCTCACACAAAGTACTCAATGATTTGTAATGATTCACTTTAAGAGGCTCTCAGGACGAATATTATGAGCGACTATTTACTGAGAAAATGCTGGTGAAATGATTGGTCAAATCACACTTGCTATGGATAATAATATCTCTGCCTATAAACTCTCAAATACTATTCAAGCATATCCTACAAAATCAGATTTACTTAAGAGGGTATGTACAGATTTTACCATCTCTACATTGAGTAATTATAAAGAAGAAATAAAATATTTTTTCAAAAGTAATATTCTTCAAATACTGACCTGAATTATTTGGATTTCTATTATAGTTTGATTTTTTTACTACAAAATTTCAACGAACCAAAGCTTTGAGGAAATTGCTCTGGGTTTTTATAATTTTATTGCAGGAAATCCAATTTGAATTCTGATTTTTATCATAGCATATACCTTTCGTCCAATTATTTTGTTTCCTGCAAGTTTCATGACGCTTATGGCATGAGCACTTTTTGGTTTTAGTATTGGTTTGACCGTAACACTTATTTGAGCATCACTCAGTGCTACAACTGCCTACATTATTTGATCAATATTTTGAAAAAAAATACTCAGTCCAGATGACTCTGGTATACTTGGAAAACTCCGTAATGAAACTTCTAAAAATCCATTTAGTTCTGTTCTCATGACTCGAATATTATTTCTTCCTTATGATGTTACAAATTACATCTGTGGATTCCTGAAAGTCCCGTATATTAAATATATTCTTGCAACTTTAGTCTGAATTATTCCAGGATCAAGTGTGTTTGTTCTAGCGGGATCAGCCTTTTATAATAAAGAACTTAGCTCATTTTCCCAAGCTTTTGAAAATGTGAACGCAGTATATATCTATATTGCAGCAGCTATATTTTTACTCACACTGATTATTGCAAAAGTGATAAAAAAGTATTCAAAATAAATAGAGCTTTTCTAGTAATTTAGTGATTTTTCTATACACTAGAATTATATTATTTTTAATTATACATCATGCCACCAAGCAACGCTGTGTATCAAGAAAAATTTGATGAGACAGTAGAATATCTTAAAAATAAAAAACGTGTTCTTTTTATTACGACTTCAAATAGATGGGATTGAGATGATGAACTTCCTAAAAGTACACAGCTTGCCTATGAATTACAAGATGCAATTGGAAAAGAAATTGTTGAAGTAATTGATGTCACAAAACTCAAAATATACCCCTGTGAAGGAAATGTATCAGTGAGTGGGGGAAATAATTGTGGTGAAAAATGAGCAAAAATAAAGGATTCTGAAAAAAACCCGAACGGTGAACTGAGATGTTGGGCGAGTATGAATCATGAGGATGATGAACTTTGGAAAATATCTAAAGAGCTTTTTGAAGCAGATAGTGTCGTTTTTTTTACTTCTATTCGATGGTGACAAACCAATAGTTATTATCAAAAAATTATAGAAAGACTGACCTGGTTAGAAAATAGACACTCAACATTATGAGAAGAAAATATCCTCATATGAAAAGAAGCCGGCATTATCATCATTAATCAAAACTGGAGGGGAGCCGAAGTTCTAGAAGTTCAAAAAAATGTACTCAAATTTTTTGGATTTGAAATCCCAAGAGTACTCTCTTGGGATTGGCAATATTCAAATGACGCAGACGAAGAATCAGTTCAATCATACAAAGATGCATTTCAATCATTTAAAGATACATTTGTACACAGAAAATCATAATATGAAATATCATAAGACAACAACAACGCTCTCTATTTGTCTCTGGACTCTCATAATTGTCATAGGGGTAGGACTCTTTTTTTTATATGATTTGAGTTTTGAAACTGCAATTTTTTGAGCGAAAAATTATGCTGAAGAAAATATGTTTCAGTGAATTCTTATTTTTTCTATAGCATATATTGTCAGACCTTTATTTTTTATACCAGCGACTCCATTTGATCTTTTTTCTGGTATGGTATTTGGTCCTTGGTATTGATTTCTCATTTCAAGTATTTCTACATTTTTTACAAGTATGTTTGGATACCTCGTAGGCGTTCTTACCGGTTGAATATTTATTCATCATGATAAAAAACAAAAGAAGTTTAAAAAACTTAAAGTACAACTCTACGAGCATACATTTTTTACGACGATGTTGCTGCGGCTTATGATGTTTCCTTATGATTTAACGAATTATATATGTTGAATGCTCAAGGTACCATTTTTTAGATTCGTGTGAGGTACTATCGCGTGAATTCTTCCAGCGTGTTTTATTTTTGTTTCCGCTTGAGCTGCATTTTATGGAAAAGAAGTAAACAGTTATGAAACCTTAGTAAATAATATTAATTATGGTCTTCTCGTTTTTTCCTCGATTTTTATTATTATTGTCACCATATTTGCAAAAGTACTAAAAAATAAATATAGGGATATTAGATTGTAAAAAAAATCAGAGATGATATAATTTTTTTATATTTTGTAAGTGTACTGTAGCAAAATGAAGAATCATTTTTATATAGATTTGTAAGTTTCCTTTACACAGGATATACTATTTTTATTACTCAATTAAATATCCATAATGTCAGAAAAAAAACAAGATGCATTTGAAAATGCGAGAAGCCAAATTAAAAAAGCGTACGATATCATGAATACTGATAATTTTCAGGAATGATTTTTAGAATTGATTAGTGTTCCTAAGAGAATAATAGAACTTCAAATTCCACTTCAAATGGATGATGGAAGCTTTAAAATTTTTCCAGCTTTTAGGGCTCAACATAATGATGCTCGTGGTCCATTTAAGGGAGGTATCCGTTTTCATCCTGACGTTTCACGAAACGAAGTAAAAGCTCTTTCTACTTGGATGACGATGAAATGTGCGGTAATCGATATCCCACTTGGAGGAGGAAAATGAGGTATAATCGTCAATCCAAAAGAGTTATCAATCCGTGAGTTAGAGAGGCTCTCACGAGCGTATGTACAAGCATTATATAAATACCTATGACCTAAGACAGATGTTCCAGCTCCAGACGTCAATACAACACCTCAAATTATGGCTTGGATGATGGATGAATATTCAAAACTTGTGTGAGAATACACTCCAGGAAGTTTCACTGGAAAACCACTCAGTAGTGGTGGTTCTGCTGGTCGAGGACAAGCAACAGCTCAATGAGGAGTCTATGTTCTTGATAAAATACTTGAACTCAGAAATGATTCTATAAAAGGAAAAACTTTGTGTCTCCAAGGAGCAGGGAATGCTGGACTTACGATGGCAAAACTCATGGTAGAAAAATGAATTAAAGTTATTTGAATATCAGATTCAGGTGGTGGAATCTATAACAAGGAATGACTTGATATAGAAGAAATTTCTAAACTAAAACAAAATAAAAAATCTGTAACAGATTATACGTGAGATGCTGAAAAACTTGATGCCAAAGAAGTACTCTATAAAGAGTGTGATGTCTTAATTCCAGCTGCACTCGAAAATCAAATAACTGGAGATAATGCCTCAAAAGTTCAAGCAAAACTCATTATGGAACTTGCAAATGGGCCTATTACTCCAGAAGCAGATGAAATATTAGCTCAAAAAGGAATAGATATCATTCCTGATATTCTTGCAAATGCCGGTTGAGTCATGGTGAGTTACTTTGAATGAGTTCAAAACGATCAAAATTTTTATTGGACTGCAGAAGATATCCAAGAAAAACTCAAAAATAGAATACTGCAATCTGCTGAAAACGTATTTGATAGAGCTCAAGAAAACAAAACTACATACCGAGTATGAGCTTTTATTGTAGCGCTAGAAAGAATACATGCAGCCATGAAAGATAGAGGAGAACTCTAGCATATTGAACCATATTATGCACAAAAGTAAGTAGGATATTTGTTTAAAATCCTACTTACTTTTGTCTTAACTTTTAGTTCTATGCTATAATATATAAGACTTATAAACTATATTCTATGTTTTTATTATTTGTAGCATTTCTCTCGGGGGTACTCACGGTCCTGAGTCCTTGCGTCCTTCCACTCCTTCCTATAATTCTAGGGGGAGGTATGTATGAATCCGATTCAAAAAAATGAGCTTTTATACTTATATCTTCTCTCGGTATATCTCTCCTTATTTTTACGCTTCTTCTCAAAGTTTCAAGTTCTCTTATTTCTATTCCAGAATACTTTTGGCAATATTTTTCTGGAATTATTATTATAGCACTGTGAATTATAATGCTTTTTCCAAATCTCTGGAAATACCTAAGTGAAAAATGATGACTGAATAAAGCGAGTAATAGAGCTCTACAAAATACTCAAAAGTTCAGTGGAAATAAAAAATATATTTTTATGTGAATCGCATTGGGACCAGTTTTTAGTAGTTGCAGTCCGATGTATGCAGTGATTCTAGCACTCGTACTTCCAGCTTGATATCTCTTTTGAATACTTGCTCTCATATTTTATATTGTATGACTTGCCAGTATTTTACTCTTGATTTCTATACTCTGACAAAGCTGAGTGAAAAAATTAAAATGGGCAAGCAAACCTAGTGGAATATTCAAAAAAATAGTGGCATTTGTTTTTATAGTTCTTTGAATCCTGATTATAAGTTGATATGATAAAAAAATTCAATTACTGGCATCTTCTCACACTCTATTTCCATCTTTTGGAATTGAAGAAAAATTTATAGACGATATTTCATTAAACTCTTTAAAAAACCCAGAGAATATTTCACAATGAGGAAGCTGTACGTGATGATCATGTACAAAAAAAGTAGAGGGAAGTCTCTCATTTTTGAGTCCCAAAAAAATCTTAGACCAAAATGGAAAATATATTGCTCCAGAATTAGAGTGACTCACGAACTGGATAAACTCAAACTGATACACATCTTTGGATGAGCTAAAAGGACAAGTAATTATGATAGATTTTTGGACTTCTGGATGTATAAACTGTATTGCATCTCATCCTGTAACCCAATGACTCTATGAAGAATTTAAAGACCAATGATTTGTAGTTCTTGGAATTCATGCTCCTGAATTTGCCTACGAGCAAAAAAAAGAAGTCGTAGCAGAAGCAGTCAAAAAATATAATCTTACTTTTCCAGTTGCTCTTGATAATGATTTTGAAACTTGGAAAAATTTTCACAATCTCTATTGGCCATCATTTTATATTATAGATAAAGAAGGATTCGTACGATATTTATATTATGGACAATGAGGTGATAGCGAAAAGAGAGAAAAGATTCAAGAGCTTTTAGCAGAGTAATATAATATTATAAAGGAGAGTTCTTATGATTCTCTTACATGAGAGCTCTAGTATGAGGAAAGGTATTGAAAGTATTATGTAGCAAGAGCAAAAATTATGAAAACCTATTTGAGCATATTTGTGCCTATGATTTTTATTTTTATTGCGTGAATTTTTTTACATAATCCATTGATACATGATGATACATTAGCAAGTAATACAAAAATTATGAAAGATGAAACAATTTACAGTGAAGCAGTTCTCAGAGAAAAACTTACTCCTATTCAGTACAAAGTAACCCAAGAAAATGGGACGGAGCGAGCTTTTGAAAACGAATACCATGATAATGAAGAAGATGGAATTTATGTAGATATTATAGATGGAACTCCTCTTTTTAGTTCACGTGATAAATTTGATTCTGGAACTGGATGGCCAAGTTTCACAAAACCAATCAGTGAAGAAAATATTGCGGAGTACGAAGACAATTGATTATTTTCACGAAGAACTGAGGTTAGAAGTGAATCAAGTGATGCTCATCTCGGTCACGTCTTTCCTGATGGACCAAAAGCTGCAGGAGGACTGCGATATTGTATGAACTCAGCTGCTCTCAGATTCATACCTGCTTCAGAACTGAAGGAAGAATGATATGAAAAATATGCTAAAAACTTTGAATTAAAAAATAATCGAGTAATTCTCGATTATTTTTTAAATTTTCATTTCCATTTTTACAATAAGTCTAAAACTCATGTATTTATATCTTTTGTTACTTTTTCTATTCCATCATCTTCCACTTCATCATATATTATTTTTTCATTTCAATTTCAAAGTATAAATCACTTTGCTCAGCTTGGTCTTTTTTGAAATTCTCTTAGGTACCCTAAATATCCAGTTCAATTTTGTCAATCTATAGTTACCCATATTGATGCTCTATTAGCTCTTAATCCTCTTAAATCTTCTTCACTAGATTTTTTATCAAATCAAAAGACATCATCACTGATTCAATCTATCTTGATTCTGTGAGTTTCATATCTTCATTTTGCCTCATAAGTTTTTCAAATTTCTACTCATTTTTCTCATAAGATTTGAGCTGCCTTTTCTCATGTAAGCATCCAATATCTATCTCAGCTTCTCGCTGTCATAAGTTCAGCTCACTCTATTTTTGGAGATTCTTGCGTTATTTCATTCATAATTTAAAATTTACAAAATACATTATTATTACTATATTACTTTAAAATTAACATTAAATCAAATTATGAAAGCCATTTATGGAGTTCCTGGAGAAGAAAATCTCGATTTATTTTAGGGTATTTCTCACTCAAGAATCGAAGTAAATCAAGTAATGCTCATCTCGGTCATGTCTTTCCTGATTGACCAAAAGCTGCAGGAGGACTGCGATATTGTATAAACTCAGTAGATCTGAGATTCATACCAGTATCAGAACTTAAGGAAGAATGATATGAAAAATAATCCAAAAACTTTGGATTAGGTATCTTTTGGAAATAATTGAATCACTTGAGCTTTGAATCATTCTACGCAGTCCAAAACTTCTTGTGAAACTCAGTTTTCTTTAGCTTGTTCTTTTACTCGTTCTATCAACTCTACAGCATTTTGAAAAGAAGTCTGAAGAGAAATTTTTCTATCCTTTTCAATTCCTTCTACTATACATTCGAGTTGTTTTTTTAATTTCACTCTTTGAGTTTCTACATCAAACTCTGTAATTCAAGGATATCGAGCATATTCTCTGAGAACTTTTTCATTACTTTGTGATAATAATTCCACTAATAGGTCATAATTTTGATTTACATCAATGACTTCTCTTTTATAAAAATCTTTTATAGACTCAACTACCGTCTTGAGATTTGTAAGATCTTGTATATTTTTTGAATTCATTTTTTTAAAAAGAATAATTAATTTATACATTTTATATATCACCCTTATAATATATCATATTGATAATTAATACAATTTTATGAAAGCATCAGACCTCTTTGTAAAAATTCTTGAAAATAAATGAGTTACGGCAATCTATGGTGTTCCTGGGGAAGAGAATCTTGATCTACTAGAAAGTCTTGCTCATTCACAAATTAAGTTTATTACTGTACATAATGAACAAACGGCAGTATTTATGGCAGCAACTTTTGGGAGATTTACCTGAAAACCAGGTATCGCCCTTGCTACTCTCTGACCTGGATCTACCAATATGATGACCGGAGTGGCATACGCTCAGCTTGGATGAATGCCAGTAATGGTCATTACGGGACAAAAACCTCAAAATAAATCAAAACAAGGAGACTTTCAAATTATAGATGTCGTTAGAATGATGACTCCGATTACGAAATATGCAACGAGTATTGTGTCTGGAAAAAGAATCCCATATATTTTAGAAAATGCATTTCAAATTGCAGAAGAAGAAAAACCAGGAGCAGTACATCTAGAACTTCCAGAAGATATTGCTGGCGAAGAAGTAGAAGCAGAGTACTCAATCACAGATTTAGGGATACAAAATATGAGAAGACCAGTGATTGATGCAAAGTCACTTCATATTCTTATTACAAAATTAGAAAAAGCGAAGGCTCCAATTATACTGGTCTGAGCGTGAGCAAATAGAAAAAGAATTACAAAGTACCTCACAAAATTTATAGAAAAATATAACATTCCTCATTTTACTTCACAAATGTGAAAAGGAGTAGTATATGGAAGTCATGAAACCTATCTTGGGACGGCAGCACTTACAACTGGGGACTATATTCATGACGCGATTGCAAAGTCTGATCTCATACTCTCTGTTGGATATGATAATGCTGAAAAACCAACAGATATTCTGGGGATTCATGGTATTCCCGTAATTAATATTAATTTTGTGAGTTCGAAATTTGATTATGTTTATAGTCCATATCTTGATATATTTGAGATATTGGGAATGTATTTTGGCAGTTATGTGAAGCAAAGATTGAGAGTTCTGGATGGGACTTTTCAAAAATTATGGAAATAAATAAACACAATCAAAAAAAGATTCGTGAAAATATTTCTTTAGAAGATGATGTTGCTTATATGCAACCTCGCAGACTTGCGAAAGAGCTCAGAGAAGTACTGGCTGATGATGATATACTTGCTCTTGATAATGGACTCTACAAAGTCTGGCTTGCTCGTAACTATACAGCTCGTAAACCAAATACTATCTTGTTAGATAACGCTCTTGCCAGTATGTGAGCTGGATACGCTTCAGCCATGGAAGCGAAGAGACTCAACCCAAATAATAAAGTGGTGTGTGTCACAGGAGATGGATGAATCCTCATGAATCTCTGAGATATTTCAACCGCTGTGAGATTAGGACTTGACCTCGTAATTATCATTTTGAACAATAATAATTATGGAATGATCAAGTGGAAACAAAAAAATGAACATTTTATTGATTATGGTCTTGATTTCTCTAATCCTAATTATAAAATGATGGCTGAGAGTTTTTGAGCTACTGGATATAGAATTGAAAAAAAAGAAGATTTTAAAGCAACTTTAGAAACGGCAATAGCAGGGAAGTGAGTACATATTATAGATCTCACTTTTGATTATCCTGCAGATGGAAAAATTATTTAACCTAGTATTCAAATAAATGAAAAAAATAGCAATTATAACAACCAAGTGGAATACTGATTTTGTCACTCCTTGTGTGGAGGGATGTGTCGCTCGACTCAAAGAAAAAACTATTTCAGATGATGAAATAGAAATTATCACAGTTCCTGGAGCTGTAGAAATTCCACTGACAGCAAAGATGCTCGCTAAAACAGGGAACTACAAAGCCATAATTGGAATTGCTCTTGTATATGGTGGAGGGATTTATCGACATGAGTTTGTTGCTGCTTCGGTGGTTGATCAGATTATTAAACTGAGCTCTGAGCTTGAGCTTCCCATTCTATCATCTGTACTGACTCCAGTAAGTATAGATATGAAGAAACAAAATGAAGTAGATTTTTATACTGCTCATATGAGAGGAAAAGGAGAAGAAGTGGCTGATGCCTGTATGGAAACACTTGCAGTTCTTGCAAATATAAAATAATTAAAGACTCTCAAATGATTTGAGAGTCTTTTTATTATTATGAATCTTGGTTTTCGAGATATTCTTCGATTGTTTTATTAAAAGCAGGAATATCATCAGGATTACGACTCGTAATAATATTTCCATCAAGAACTACTTCAGAATCTTCCCAGTTTGCCCCTGCATTTATGAGGTCAGTTTTGAGTGATGGCCAAGAAGTGAGATTTTTCCCTTTGGCAATTCCTGTTTCAATCAGTAACCATGGAGCATGACAGATAGCTGCAATAAGCTTTCTATGGCTATCAAAATCTTTGATAAAACTAAGTGCTTCTTTGTTAGTTCTCAGTGTATCAGGATTTGCCTGACCACCTGGAAGTACCAGAGCGTCGTAATCATGAGGATTGGTATCGGAGAGTTTTTTATCAACTGTCACACTTCCATCATTATGTGCTGCTTCTATTTCTCCAAGTTCTGGTGAGATGAGATGTACTTCGTGACCTAAATCTTTTAAATATTGTTGAGGTTTTGTGAGTTCTGTATACTCAAAACCGTTCGTTGCGAGGATTGCAATTTTCATAGTATTTAAGTTATTCATATAAAGTGAAATTGTACTTGAGAGAGGTATGAGAAGTGTAAATATTAATCCACGAATAAAGGGCCCGTAGGCCCTCTTTATTCATTTATAAAATCAAAAGAGCACTCGTGCCTTCCAATCTCACCGACATGTTTTGCAGGAATAAGGAAAAATATTATTGGATAATATTCTCCTTCCAAAGTAACTGATGCTACTTTTGGGTCACCTGTATAACTGTTGTTTAATTCTGTAGAAAATGCCTCAAGGAGTGCAATCTCACTTAGATCACTATCTGGCATTTGAAATGAGCAGACAGCCCATCTCCCGTTAGATATGTAGCCATTAGCTCGACGCATCAGCAGTAAACTTCCTGCGATTTGTTTCTTAGAATATTCTTCCATACCTCAATTTCTCCATTTTTATTTTTGTTTGTTAAAGTATACTATTCATTATATAAGTGGAAGTCAATAATTAATTACACATTGTTACAAACTTTACATTTGATCTTTTAATAAAAATGATTAGAATATTTGCATATATTTTATTTATAAGTATATATTCTGTATATATAAATTAAAATAATCAAATATGATTAAAGTTGTTGAATTATTTGCTGGAGTATGAGGATTTCATGTTTGATTATCTAAAGCAAGTAAAAAATATGATATCGTATGGAGTAACCAATGGGAACCATCAACAAAAGTGCAACATGCCTCTATGGTATATAAAAATAAATTTCCTGAAACAAATCATAGTAATGAAGATATAATGGAGGTTAATGTTGACGCAATACCAGATCATGATTTATTAGTGGGAGGTTTTCCATGTCAAGATTATTCTGTAGCGACTACGTTAAAAAATTCAAAATGACTTTTATGAAAAAAGGGAGTTTTATGGTGGGCAATACATAAGATAATAAATGAAAAAAAAAATAAACCGAAGTATTTATTTTTTGAAAATGTAGATAGATTGCTAAAGTCTCCTGTAAAGCAAAGATGAAGAGATTTTGCAATTATGTTGAAGACCTTAGATGATTTAGGTTATGCTGTTGAATGGAGAGTTATAAATGCTGCTGAATATGGAATGCCGCAAAGAAGAAGAAGGATTTTTTTCTTAGGATATCATAAAAGTACAGAAATTTATAAAGAAATTAAAGAGTCTAAAAAGCGAAAATGGTTAAATAAAGAATCTATAATAACATCTGCTTTCCCTATTTCAAAAATAGAAAAAGGTTCTGTAAAAAAAATAGAAATAAAGTGAAATTTGGTTACTATATCTGAAGAATTTAATAAATTAGGAAAAGACGCGTTTGAAAATACAGGAGTATTTATTGATGGAAAAGTTTATACAGCAAAATCGATACCAAATTATTCCTGAGAAAAAATAACTCTATGACAAATATTACAAACTTGAAAAGTAGATGAATCTTTTTATTTAGACAAAGAGACTATAGGAAAGTGGAACTATTTGAAATGAGCTAAAAAAGAAGTCCGAACAACCACAGACTGATATGAGTATAACTATTCAGAATGATGAATGATATTTCCAGATTCATTAGATAATGCATCAAGAACAATCATTACTTGAGAGTGATGAAAGTCTGCTTCAAGATTTAAGCATGTTGTAGAGACTGAAAACTGACTTAGAAGACTTACTCCGATAGAGTTGGAAAGGTTAAATATGTTTGACGATAATCATACAATGTTAGATTGAATTACAGATACTAAAAGAGCATTTTTTATGTGAAATGCTTTGGTTACTTGAGTAGTATCAAAAATATGAGAATCTTTATATGAAAATATACAAAAAAAAGAGTTAGATTAAATTCCTAACTCTTTTTTTATATAATTTTTATTGAACCAAAATCATTGTTTTGTCAGCTCTCTTCAGTCAGGTAATATATCTGTATCATCCTTATTTAATGCATGTGGTCTTACGTGTATCATTTCAGTTTCTGAACTTACAGGTAAATTGTTAAGTGTAATTATTCCTTTTTTAGTTAATTTTGGGGTTAAAATTACTCAATCTAAAAGAGTTTTAATTGTTTTTTTCCAAGTAAGTTTTGCTTTTGAATCAATATCGATTGCTGGAGTATTCCATAAAATAACTTTATCTAAAATTAAATATTTGTTTCTTTCGGAGGCATTTAATTTATCAAATTCAGAAGCTGTTTTTGATGTTATTTTATAAATTACAAAGAAGAATTTTCTAGTCTCTAACATATTAAACAATTCTGACTCTTCCCAAGTTTCATTTATTAATTCACTAAAATTAAATGCTGGAAAAGGTATATTTTCTTTTATACTTCAACTAGGTGTCTGTCTTATAGTCTTTAAAGTAATATTAGCTTTTTCGAATTCCTCTATTTTTTTTCTATTGCTTATTCACATTATTTTACCTGATAGCATAGCATAATAAGCTTTTTGACCTGTATATTTTAAATCAAATTGCTCTCATATTTCAAATGCTGTCTTTCAAATATATGGTTTGAATAAATTTTTTAATTCTATTTCAAAATCAAATCGCCCTTTTTTATTTTTTGTAAAAATTTTTTCATAATTAGGTTCTTCTCATGCAAACCTTTTTAAAATAAAGTTCATGTATCATTGCTTGAACGCAAAAGCCCGTCACTTAGCTTTTATATTTGAATTAGGCTGTTTTTTTAATGATTTTATTGCAGTTGCTCAACTTGGAGAAGCTCATAGGAATATAGTATCTCACTCAGATAGTTCATGTGCTCTTCAATCTATTATTTTCTTCTGTATTATATGCCAATCATTCTTTATAATATCAAAATCTTCATTGCTTTCTTGAAAGGAAAATAATTCAACGATTTTAATTACATAATCAATATTTATGCTCTCTTTTTCATATAAATGAAATATTAATAGTAGTAAAGAGATTTTTTTAATTAGTCATGACGTTTCCCATTTCTCTGAAATTAATTCATTAAAGTTTATGTTATTTAGTTTTAATCTTTCTTTAGCTACTAATTCTCATTTTTTTAGTTGTTTTAAAGAAGTCGTTTTTAACTCTACTCAAGCTTTAGGAAAATCAGGTTCATTTTTATTATCTAACTCTTTTCAAAAATAATGAACTTCTAAAAGTTGTCATAATTGTCATTTATTTCAATCCTTTTTTATTTTTATTTCAAAAGGTAGAAAATCTCAATATTTTTTTCAGATTAATTGTTTTGCAAACTTTTCTATAGATTTTGGAGATGTTTCATCATATTTTGTCATTAATTTTTCTATTATTGATAGTTTATATAAATTATACTAGTTCGACATTATGTTGCAAGAAAACATAATCACTTAAAAAACTAAAATAAAACTCCCTAAGGAGTTTTATTTTTTATTTCATCTTTGATATCACTATATCTCCTAAAAACAATATTTCTCATATCTCTAAAATATTCTTTTTCAGATGATTCTATGACACAAGGGTCTGTAATATATGTATCTATCTTCTTGAGAAGTCTTTTGCATTCAAAGATTGAACATGACTGGACTTGATATTGAGCACGGAGAATAAAATCAATATTCACTCATAATCAGTTTTTTTGTTGTATATTATTATACATTCAATCAATGAGTTTATCAAGAAATTCGTATCCTAATGCATGCATATTCAAGAGACAATAGTCAGCAGACGCTACTATGGAATCTATTGTAAGTTGTTTTTGAGAAACATCTATTTGCTTCTGAGTCTCTTGTGTTTCTTCTATAATAATAGGGAAGTGGAGAATATTTCAATCCATGTTTTGTACAATATTTTTATTAAATGTCTGTATTGTATAATAATAATAAATGACGATGAGTCAAAAAACTTCTCAATAAATAAACCCCTCTTACGAGGGGCTTATTATTCAACTTAGTAATTCTCTATGAATTATTCAGCTGGCATAAGTACTGTATCAATTACGTGAGTTACTCCGTTAGAAGAGATAACATCAGCAGTTTCAACCATAGCTTCACCATTGATTTCTAACATTCCGTTAGCATTGATAGTGAACATAAGAGTTTCACCTTGTACTGTTGTAAGTTCAAGTCCGTCTACTAAATCAGCAGAAGTATATGAACCAGCAACTACGTGATATGTGAGGATATCAGCAAGTTGAGCTTTATTTTCAGCCATAAGAAGAGTCGTAACTGTTCCGTCTGGAAGTTTTTCAAATGCAGCGTTTGTAGGAGCAAATACTGTAAATGGTCCTTCTGATTTAAGAGTTTCTACGAGGTCAGCAGCTTGAACTGCAGCTACCAATGTAGTAACGTTATTAGCGTTCATAGCATTTTCAACGATATCCATTGAAGGAAGCATCATAGCTCCACCAACTTCTACACCTGCTTCAGTGTTAACCATTACACTAGTTACAATAACATTTCCGTTATCAAATTTGAGTGGTGCATCTAAACCATTTTTTCCATCAAATTCGTACTCACCGATAGTTCCGTCATCAGTATGAAGCATAATCCATACTTTAGAGTTAGCATCAAGTGTTTCACCATCTTTAAGCATTATCTCAACATTTTCAGTCGTACCAGCTTTTACCATTTTTGGTATTGAAATGATTCCAGGAACAACTGGACCGTTATCACCGTTATCAGCATGTACTACAACCCAACCATCATTTTCCATAGTTATAGAGTTTATAGTAAGTTTGTTATCAGCAGATACTTGAGCGCTTATTGTGATACTAGAGTCATCCATAGCTTCATCATCCATTGCTTCATCATCCATTAATTCTGAATCATCAAAATTATCAAATGATTTAGCAGCAGCTTCAAAAATCCAACCTCTTCTCGCATTTGAGTTTAATTTTATTTGAGCGTTAATAAGTCCTTCATTTTCTGCTTTTGCAGAGTATGCGAGCATCCAACTATCAAAATTACCTTCTGCTTTTGCAATACCTCTTGCTTGCATAATCATTTTTAATGATTCAGCTTCAGTAATCAGATCATCTGGTCGAAATTGAGCGTTTGCAGCGATGTATCCGTTTTCAAGTGCTGCTTCAGCATACTTACAACCAAAATCATCACTGTCTAAATCTGAAAAATCTCCATTACATGTATCTGGAACATTTTTTCCAGAAATATTCATAGCGACTTTAATCATTTCTCTTCGGGTAATTTCAGATTCTAAATTATACATTTCTGTATTATTTGATTGGTCTACAATTACACCTTGTTTAGCTAAGAAATTAGCACTAACTTTTGCAGCTGAAGAAGCTGTAAGAGCTGTAGTATTCATTATTTCTGTGTTCATATGACTATCGGCAAATGTAGCTGTTCCCATAAGTGGGACAAGTACAAGTCCTGCCATTGCTTTTTTATAATTCATAGAGTTTGTTTTAGTAAATAAAAGCACGCACACTCTACAGTATATCTGTAAGAACCTTGTAAGTTTTGAGAGAATTATAGACCAAGTTATTTTGAAGTTTCTGTATTTATAGCTATTATAGAGGGGTGAAATAATTGATAAAAAATATATATGACGACACTTAAATCTATAAATCCTCATTCTGGGGAAACCATGAAAACATACGAAACATTTTCTGATGAAGTAATAGAGTCAAAAATACAAATTGCTCACGACACTCAGAAAACATGGAAAAATGTGAGTTTTAAAGAGAAACAAAAGCTCTACCATAATTTAGCTGGTGAAATAGAAAATAATCTTGAAGAACTTGCAGCACTTCAAACTCTTGAAATGGGGATGATTCATAGTGCTTCAAAAGCAGGACTCAAAAGTACAGCACATCTTGCAAGATGGTTTGCTGATAGTGCAGCATCACTTTTACAAGATGAAGCCTTTGAAAGAGACGGGGAAGAGGGCAAGTTTGTATATGACCCACTTGGAGTTATTTTTGGTATTGCTCCATGGAATTTTCCTTTTAATCAGGTTCTGAGAGCTGCAATTCCAAATACTATCGCTGGAAATACTACCGTCTATAAACATGCATCAAATGTTCCTCAATGTGCTGCAAGAATAGAGCAACTCTTTTTAGATGCTTGATTTCCAGAAGGAGTCTATACAAATATGTTTGTTGATTCAGATAAAAGTGAGATGATAATTTCTCATACATATGTTGCTTGAGTAAATCTTACCTGAAGTGAGTGAGCAGGGAAATCAGTTGGGAGTCTTGCAGGGAAATACTTAAAGCCATCCGTACTAGAACTTGGGTGAAATGACGCATTTATAGTTGCAAGTAATACGAGAATTAAAGAAATTGCAGAAGCAGCTATGAAAGCACGAATAGCAAACAATGGTGAAAAATGTAATTCTTCAAAAAGATTTGTTGTTCCAGAAGCGTATTATGATGACTTTGTGAAATATGCTAAAGAAGCTATGGAAAACTTCAAAGTGTGAGATCCAATGCTCGCTGAAACTGATCTCTGACCTTTGGCTCGTCCTGATCTCAGAGACGAAGTGCATACTCAAGTTGAAAAGACTCTGAAACAATGAGCTCGACTCATAACCTGAGGAAATAAAATACAGGGAGATGGAAACTACTACGAAGCAACCATATTAGCTGATGTGACTCCTGAAATGACTTCCTATAAGGAAGAAGTCTTTGGACCAGTTGCGACGATAATTAAAGTAAAAGATATCGAAGAAGCCATCCAGGTTGCTAATAACTCTGATTATGGACTGTGTGGATGTGTGTATGGTGATAATCAAGAAGAGCTCAGAGATATCGCAACAAGGGTCCATACTGGAATGATGTTTATCAATAAACCAGCAGGTTCACGAGCGAGTCTTCCATTTGGAGGAGTCAAACATTCTGGTTATGGAAAAGAGAACGGTCCAGATGGACTTCGAGCCTTTGTAAATAAAAAAGTAGTCTTATACTAAAAAAATGCGCCTCCCCCTCGTGAGGGGAAGAGCGCTGTTGCATAGGTGACAATACTAAATAAGTGAGTCTGAAGTTCTCAGTCACTCTTAAGAGTGGACTTATGAACTCAGACTACTTTTTCTTCTTGTCTTTCTTCTTCTTGTCTTTCTTTTTCTTGTCGGCTTTGGACTTACTTTTTTTTGACATTTTCTACCTATTTTTGCTTAGACATAGGATAGTCCCAGTCTTTCGCTATATGTATAATAAATAATAAAAATAATAAGTCAATAATAATTAAATAAAATGTTAGAAAATCTATACTTGTTTAACCTGTGAGCCTTCGTAATCGGAGCAATAGTATTTTGACTTTCAGAATACTTTTTTCAGTATCGAAAAAATACGGACTCTAAAAAACTTAGATGGGGAGAAAACTTTTCGATGACATTTGTAAATACCGTGATTATTCGCTTTCTCTTTTTTGTGACTCCGATTTCAGCAGCTTTGTATGCTCAAAATAATAGTATTTGAATATTTCATTTTTTATGATTTAATGAAATAGTAGCAGGAATTATAATGTTTTTATTGCTCGATATGATTATTTTTCTTGAACATATTTTGTTTCACAAGATTCCATTTCTTTGGAAGTTTCATAGTATTCATCATTCTGATTTAGATATGGATTTTACCACAGCTCTGAGATTTCACTTTTGAGAATCAATATTTTCTTCTATCACCAAGATATTTTTTATAATTATCTTTGGACCCCCTGTATGGTCTGTTGTTGCCTTTGAAGTCGTACTCAATGTCTCTGCGATGTGGAATCATAGTAATATTAATCTTCCTAAAAAAATTGACTCAGTGGTATCAAAGCTCATTGTGACTCCCAAATTTCATGAAGTACACCACTCTCAAAACCTTGGGGAGAGTCTTTCAAATTACTGATTTTTTCTCTCTATTTGGGATCATTTTTATAAAACATACCTTCCACATCAAAGAAAAATACACAAGCTTGGAATGAAAAATCAAACAAAGCGATACAATCTCAAAAAACTTTTACTTTTGCGCACAGATAAGTAAAATTTCGCGTATAAATATTTGTTAAACAATCTTGTTCTATGGCAATTCTCGAAGTAAAAAACGTGAGTAAGAAACTCGCAAAAAAAGAAGTACTCCATAATATCAGTTTTGAAGTAAAAGCTTGAGAAATATATGGTTTTCTTGGTCCAAATGGAGCAGGGAAGACAACCACTATGAAGGCTATTTTAGGACTTATAAATCCTGAATCTGGAAGTATAAGTATTCTAGGTTCACAGGGACTCTCGCAAGAATCAAAAAAAAGAATTGGGTTTATGCCTGAAAATACCTATCTCTATAAACATCTCACAGGAAGAGAGTTTTTGAAATTCAATGGAGCTTTTTTTTATTCAAATGGAGCTGACTTAAATGCAAAAGTAGAAAAACTTCTCCAAAGAGTTGGACTTGGTGATGCGTGAGATAAATATCTTAAGAGTTACTCTAAGGGAATGCTTCAACGAGTGTGACTCGCTCAATCAATCATTAATGAACCAGAAATACTTTTTTTAGATGAACCTATGAGTGGTCTTGACCCAATTGGAAGAAAAATGGTAAAAGATTTACTGGTTGAGCTTTGAAAATCAGGAACTACTATTTTCTTTAATACTCATATACTTGCAGATGTAGAGAGTATTTGTGATAGAGTCAGTATTATAAATCAATGAAGTATTATTATTAATGGACAAGAAGTAAAAAAACTCAGTGGGAAACTTGAAGATTTCTTTATTGAAAAAGTCACAGAACATAATGCGTCACTTCAAAAATAAAAAAAAGGCTTTTGGCCTTTTTTTTTTATTTTATGATTGTATATATCCGAGATTCTTTATAGCTGCTTTGAGTGAACTACTAAGTGTATCATGTTCTCGAGAAACAAGGTGATTTGTTTCTCTGAGTAAAACATACATATCAAGAGGTATTTTTTGAATATCTTCTAAACTAATAGATTTCATAGATTCAAGAACATTAGTCATATCTTCTTGTATAAATTCTATAGAATTAAGGATTTTAATATCATATTTTGAATATGAAAAATTATGAAGATATTCTTTAAAAAAATCGTTATTTCCTCACCCACCTCAAATATAAAAATATTTAGGACAAATGAGATCTCCGAGCATTTCTTTGAGTGTAATTCATATACTACTTCCCCAAATTTCTAAAAAGTTAGCTTTTTCAAGTTCAAAATATGATTCATCATGGAGCTTAGATATTATTCCAGCTCGTGTATACGAATGATGTTTTGCTATCTTGCTGACAAGATCATTAATTCAAATTGATATTTTTGAAATCGCAATTACTTCATCATCCATTTTGAGTGAGAGGCTCGTTTGAGTTGCTCAAATATTAATGATAACGATATGTTCTTGTGTGAATATTTTAGTAATACAAAACTCTGTTGGTAGAATTTTATATATTTTTTTTCAAACCACGTTCCCTATTTGAGAGAGGAGATTATGTTTTGAGAGAGGAATAAATGCGTTTAAGAGTGAAAAACGAATCTGTTCCCCTGTTTTGCCAATTACTTTTTTTTGTTTGATTCCATCAATTGTAACACTATTAACTCGACTGAGAATAATTTGTATATCTTGAGGAGAAAGTCCATAGAGTCTGTCTATTTCACTACTCAGGTGTTTTAAACATAGTCTCTCAACAGATTGCATAATAGTTTCAAGTTCATCTTTTGAAATGGTATCATGTGGGAGTTTCCTTTTAAAATTTATTTTTTTACTGGAAAGAAATAGTTCCCCAAATGGATAATTTATAACAATTTGATCAAGTTTAATACTATGAATAGTTTCCAGTTTTTTGATACTTTCTGAAATATTATCACACAAAGAAGGAAGATTTCGACATTCCCCATTTGAAAAAAAAGAAACGTCTTGTCTTTTTTCTGTATATCCAATAATTTGAATTTCTTTGTTTTTAAAAGAGGCAGCACAAACTCTGAGTTTGTAGCTGCCAATATCTATAATGCAGAGAATTTTTGATGGAATATTTTTTTTTGTAAATGCCACAAGCAAAGAAGATGAGTTTATATATGTGCAGAGGGAGCTTTTCAGATTTTTTTCAAAAGTTTATTTCACGCAGCGACATCTCAAAATCAAATGAGAGCCATTGCAAGATCTTCAGTGATGAGATCATCTTCTGGAGAAATATTGAGAGCTCGTTTTAAAATAATAATTCCGCGCTCATGTTGTTTCGTCATCGTGTAAGCCCAACCGAGATTTCTCAAAACTTCAGCATTGTTTCAAAACAGTTTATTTGATTTTTCCAATGATTCAATAGCCTGTGTCACCTTGTCTTCAGAAAGTAGAATAAATCATTTCAGATAATTTCATGTAGCAGATTCACTATTAAGACTTAACGCAAAATCAAGTGCTGCAAGTGCTTTGTCGCTTTCTCACGAAAAAAGATAAATATCAGCAAGCTCTTCATAGAGTCTATAATCGCTTGAATATTTTGAAATATTTTTTTGTAAAAGCGCTATTGCTTCAGCAAATTTTTTGTCTGCTTTGAGTGCTTCTATTTGTATAATAATCATGCGAACTTCGTCCATATTTTTCAGTATTTAATAATCATAATGTGCACACTCTATTTTAAATATTTATTGTAAGAAATCAAACAGAATTTATACTCTCTTTTTGTGATATTTTACTTGTATATTTTGAGGGCTGCTTATACTAGGCATAGAATATTTACAAAAGGAAGTTTCAATGTATGAAAACGAAAATTAAAATTTGAATTGATGAGGCATGAAGAGGCCCATGGTCTGGTCCAGTTGTAGCATGTGCTCTTGCATGGAACTCAAATAATCCACCTAATAAGGACTTTATTTCCTTGATGAATGATTCAAAACAACTCAGTCCAAAAAAGAGGGAAGAATTCTACACACAAATTATACATCTCTCAACTCAGTGAAATCTCTATTTTTGAGTTGGAGTCGTTGATAACTATATTATTGATGAAATCAATATTAGACAAGCAAATAAAGAGGCAATGCGTCGAGCTATCATAGAAATCAAACAAAAAATCCCAAAAGATCTCTCAGAAATATCTGTCGTCATAGATGGAAAAGATAATTATCAATTTGATGAACTAGAGCAAAAACCTCTCTATATTATCGCTTGAGATGCAAAAGTTTCTGAAATTGGATGAGCTAGTATAATAGCAAAAGTCTTTCGAGACAAACTTATGGCCCAATATGCTACACTGTATCCAGAATTTTGATTTGAAAATAATGCAGGATATGGAACTAAAAAACACAGAGAAGCCCTGACTCATAGCAGTAAAATAACAGGAATCCATAGAACAAGTTATAAACCTATCAAAAAAATATTAGAGCATAAAGAAAAAGTACTCGTGCATATTTGTTGTGGACCAGATGCTACGGTTCCACTGATGGATCTGAAAGATGAGTTTGAAGTTATTGCCTATTGGTATGATCCAAATATTCAACCAGTTGCCGAATATGAGAAAAGATTCGATGCTTTTGTACAAGTCTGTGAAATAGAAGGAGTTGCTTATATCAAGTGAGACTATGATGTGAAAAACTTTTTCAAAAAAATAAAAGGTTTAGAGGATACTCCAGAACGTGGAGAAAAATGTACAGAGTGTTATGATATGCGACTTGAGAGAACCGCACGACTCGCTCGTGAAATGTGAATCTCAAAATGGACGAGCTCACTCAATAATTCTCCACACAAAGATATGGAGAAAATGTTTGATTTAGGTGAAAAATGGGATAGTAAATCAACAGCAAAACAACAACTCTCAGAAGATGAACGAAAGCAAGCTTCAGCGATACTTGGAATTTCAGAAATGGAACTCAAAGAAAATGGAGACTCGCGAGAACTCGAACTTCAAAAAAATACCCTTTGAAAAAACTTAGAATTCTTAAAACTTGCCTTTCGGAAAAATGGAGGATTCCAAAGAAGTGTAGATTACACCAACGAACACAATATTTTTAGACAAAATTATTGTGGTTGTGTCTACTCAGATACTTTCCCTGGAAGCCCAAGAAATAAAAATGCAAAGTGATGATTTAGTGGATAATAAAAAAACCTGAAATTTTTCAGGTTTTTTTATTGAGCAAATAATTTTTTGACTCATGGGAGATGATGAATATTAAATTCATTATCAATGACATAGGTACTGCCAGATTGACCAGTATGAAACATAACTCATAGGGGACAATTTTGAAACTCTCGTATTATATCACAAAATTGTCATTCAAGAGGAGCAGGAAGTACTCAATGAGTTTCTAACTCTTTCAGCTCTTTTACTATTGGCATAAGCAGGAGTCAAACTCACTGTATTCTAAGTTGATTTTTTATAAGAGAGAAATTATGAAGCTTTTCTCTCGCAAGTAAAACTCTATTTTTCAGAGATGATGTATGTAAATCTCCATGAATTTTTTCTAGAGCTGTATTAGATTGAGAAAGAATTCATTCTATATTTTCTTGCGTAGTTACCATTGCATCATCTCAAGCTTGTTTTGCGTACCTCATTCAATCTGAATATGAAAGAATTTCTATAGACATAAAAAAATATTTAAAATTAAATTATGCCTTTTACAGCACTGATATTGAAACTATAGTTCATTTTGAGACCTCAAATAATTCATATATACCCAGTAATACCGTCTATTTCAATAGGTTTAAGTATGATGGTGTAGTCTTTGAGATAGGGAAGAATATTTTCTTCTCAAATATATATATTTACTCAGGCATGAGTCGAAAAACTCTCTATAAAATCTGAAAAATTTGGCTTATCTTCAAGCATTCGTAGTAAATGGAATATGTCATCTCAGAGTCTTTTATGATTTCGCTCTAAAAATTGGGCAACCCCTGAATACTCTATTACTTTTTTTTCTGGGAGTACAAAAAAAGCAATTTCTTTGGTATTTTTTGCTAAATTGAATACGACAGAATGTATGAATTCAGAAAATTCTCTCAGATTAGAAAGGGGAACTGTATTATTTTTTGCTTCTAAAAAGTATTCTGGCGTATCTTGCATGAGGTAGCTCACAAAAGCACGTATTCATTTTGCAGTTGGGAGTCTCCCTGCAGAATTGTATGGTTGATAAATGAGCTTGAGGGTTTCAAGGTGAGCCATATCACCACGAACAGTGGCACTACTGACTCAAAGATCATATTTTTTAAGCAGAAGTTTACTTCATAATACTTCTCATGTCTTTATGTATTCTTCAATTATTATTTTGAGTATTTCTATATTACGCTCAGTAAGTCGGCTCATAAAGTCTCAATTTTAAAGTAAATTTTGTGTATTATAGCTAAAAAATAAAAAAATACTAGTTTTTCATTTCTATGAGCTTCATGAGTTCTAGAGCTGATTTTTCTGAAGAAAATTTTTCATAAACATCAGAATAGTCTGGTTTTTTAGGATGCATAATTGCATCAATAATTGTATCTGTCATACTATAGAGTGAAAGTGGATCGAGGTAATAAATACTGCCCCCCATTACTTCCTTTATACTAGAAATATCATTTGCAAAAATTGGCACATTATAGGAAAGTGCCTTAGAAAGAGAAAATGGAAATGATTCATAAATACTTGAAAATATGACTCATGATGATTGGAGATAATATAATTTTTCGAGTTCTGTAGGAGCCTTTCATAAGAATATTATTTTTTCACTAATTCCATATTCGAGTGCTTTATTCCTAATTTCGAGGTCTTGGCTCGTTGCTTCACATAAAATAATTATGTAGAGAATATGTCACGCTTCTTCAATTTTTTTTAATGCTCTGAGAATCCTTTCGAAATTATTGTGTAATTCATTTCCAGAATCATAGATGAGGTAATTTCATTTTAGATTATGTTTTGTTTTGATATCAGTTTGAAGTGTTTGAGGAGTAAGTGGAAAAGTTTTTGGAAAAAAACCATGTATTTTCCGAATTTTTTCTTCTGAAATATTGAGCTGTTCATTGAGTTCTAGAGTACTTCAAGTATCCATTACTGTCACTATTTGAGATTTTGCAATTGCCTTTTGAAGCTGGTGTTGGAAGAGCTTTCGTGAGAAATATTTTTTTTTGGGAAAAAATACTTCTTTAAGACTTTCAATTATCAAAATATAATCTCACGCATAGCCATGTGGTACAGGAACATCAAAAAATAACATAAGTCCAAATTTTTCTCTTTCATATATTTTTTTTATTTTTTGATCTCTTACGAATGGGATAGGATGTTTTGGAAGAGCCTCTTTTCGAAAGACGGTAATATTATGTTCAGAATTGAGTTCTCAGAGTTTTGTAATTATTTCTTCAACAAAATTTTTGTAGAATCATCAGTCCTCACCTATACGTACATCTATTCAGATTTTCATATGTTTGTGTATTTACGAATTGTGATACTATTTTATGAAAAATGAGTGCAGAAGCAAGTATGAGCCAAAGTAAAATTCTCTACTATTATTTGACAAATAAATTATATTAAACATAATAATTTTATTAATTTTTTAACTTACTAATATGAGTATAGAAATAAAACAATTTCCACCTGAGTGAAGAGTTATTCCTGATAAACAACTAGTGTGACAAACAGGTGAGTATAATAAGTCTCTACTCACTTCTATGTGATGAAATGATAGTGAAATATCAGACGTAGATAGGATTGTTTCAGAAGTAATGAAAGGTGTGAGAACTGATTTCACGAAAGCAATATTAGATATAGAAAAAATAGTTGATTCCAAGCATTGAAATGGTGGACATGGATTAGAATGATAATAATAAAAAAAATATGAAACAAGTGAGCGAAAATCCAAATGCACATGTCTTAGATGAGGCATCAAGCATTGCTCAAAAAATTCTTTGAACTCCAGAATCATTAGAATTACTTGGGTGACATTTTATATCTTATTTATATGAAAGACTGAGTCTTGCCTGAGCAGATGAAATAAAATTAGCTCTCATTTTTCGAGATCTTATTTCAATGCATTTTGCACTCATAAATATTGACTGAGTTGATTGTGATAAAAGAATACATATAGAAAATGATAAAGAAGATAGACTTGGGTTTCTTGCGTATCAAAATTATCAAAAAGTGAGCTGAAAATCAGATCCAGTAATAGACGCTCTCACTTTATATATTCAGCAAAGCTTACGCTCATGAAGTGATATTTCTGAAACGACTTCAAAAGTATGAGAAGATACTGGAAAAATATTGCACTTTACATGAAACACATAAAAAAATAAAAATATCCCACTTGGGATATTTTTATTTTTTGGTAAAATAGATGGATACAATACAAGTATTTTAGTTTTTATTACAAATAAACATGGTTGGGAATACACTCAGACTCATGCTGACAAGAGGACTCTCTATAATTCGTTGGAATAATTTTCCAAGAGTGGTTGATATCAAACAAATGGATAATGTCTGAGCAACACTACATACAGCACTTTTTTTAGCATATGAAGAAGAAAAAATTTCATGAATAGAAGTTGATAGCCTGTATTTAATGAAAAAAATTATTTTTACATCTTTGGCTGATCTTATTTTGTCTGATATAAACTCGTGAACAAAGGGATACATTAAAAAACTCAGTCCAAAAATATTTGAAGAACTCTACGAAAAAGCATATGATTTTTTCCTCAGTAGCGACGCTCCAGATATCCTCAAACAGGACTTTAAAAATACTTTATCAAGAACAGATAGAGAAAAAGAAGATTTGTTATTTCTCGCAGCAAAAAAATATGTTGGCTATTATGAATGATCCACGAACGCAAGAGTATTTCCAGATATGTATGAAGTACCTATGGGAGAAATGAAATCTGAAATTGAAAGACTTTCAAGAGAACTTCCAAGTTTAAAAAAGCTTCTGAGCTCACCAGACTCTGAGAAATATCTTTCTCATATTTATAGACTAAGTTTTTCTATGAGATGGAATCAATACGGGAGAAATACTCCAATATCTGTCATGAGCCATAAAGTAGTGGTAGCATATATTTCTTATATAATTGGTATGATAGGAAATGACAAAGGTGAAGAAAATGACATTAAAGATATGATGTTTCGTGCAATCTATCATGATGTACCTGAAGTCATAACAGGGGATATAATCACTCCTACGAAAAAAGCTGTACCTGGTTTTGTGGAACTTTTAGAGGAGGTTGAAAAAACTATGATGGATGACTATCTTTTTGGATATATCTCTCCAGAATATAAAAAATATATAGAAAATTTTATTCTAAATCCATTTCAAGGAAATACGTGAAAACTGGTAAAATACGCTGATGTATTTTCTGCACTTATCGAGGCAAAAGTCGAGGATAGAATATGAAATCATTTTTTTCATGAAAAATATCAAAATATTTTAGCACATGTATCTCATATAAATCATCCTGGAGTTGAATTTTTACTGAAAGAAATACTATTTTATTTTGACTCAACAAGTGATGATAGTATTAGACCAAGTTATCAATAACAATTCTTATTGTATTCTTATATCATATCAATAAAATAACATTTCAAATTTTCTTTTAACAAAAAACTATGCTCTATATTGCTCTCACTTTTCTCTCTTGAATCGTATCAGGCTTTCTCTCGATTTGGTTTCGAAGAAAAGAATTACAAAAAAAAATAATCTTGTTGCATAAGCAGTTTTTATCTCAAATAGTTTTTTTTCTTATCTTTTTATATATATTTGGACTCTTTTTTAAAAATGTCTCTCTCAATTTACAATTCATAGAACTCAGTTGGATATTTATTTACGTTCTTTTTTCTACGGTAGGATACTACGCCGTTCAAGTTTTTTACGAGTATCTAACAGGAAAAAGTCTTTTTGCTACACAAGAAGAAGTGGAAATATATATTAAAAAAATCGAAGAAGAAAATCAATAAAATGAAACATAAAAAAAGCTTCTTTTGCCGTAATGAAAAGATGCTTTTTTTAAATGAATGTAAGTACCAATTATATATTTGCTGGATGGAAAGATACAATTTGCATTTCTATTCCCCAATAGTCCTATATATGACTCGTAACATACTTCATGTACTAGTATTATACCAAGAATTCGTAAGAAATAGGTAAGAAAAAGCTCTGAATTACAGAGCTTTTTTACTTATTTTTTACATACTATATAGGAAACACTATATACCAGATACTTTAAGAATCAATCAAATTCCAAGCCATAGATAAGATATGTATGCAAAGTATTTTAAGATATTTTCGAGTGTTTTTCATTTCTCAGCCATTTCTTTCATATATTTCATTTTACTATATTTTATAAGTGCAAGCCAGAGGATATAAGCAGAAGCTATGAGGAAAAGAATATTTAGGAAAAAAGTATAATTGAGAGTAAAAAACTCATTATCTTGAATGTTGACCTTTGATGGATCAGGGAGCATTCCTAAAATATTAAAGCCATAATGGAGCAAGAGAGAAGCTATGACAAGAGAAGTAAATAATAAAAAACTTATGAAAAAAGCCATCTTCCAACCATAATATTTTGCATTGATCCTTAATACTGGAAAAACAATAAGGTCACTGAATATAAATGCCATAACTCAAGCAAAACTTACTCAATTATTAAATAATACTGCAGCAAGCGGAATATTTCCCATCGAACCAATAAATGTTATAAAAGCCATAAATGGACCTATCACTACATGTTCTAAAATTTGAAAGAAACTAAAGTCAGTATTTCAATTTCATACTCAAATAAAGAGTGTTTCAAAAAAACTTGTTGGAATGAACACAGATACCATTCATGCTACTGTAAAACCAATAGTAACGTCTTTCCAGACCATTTTCCATTCCATAAGATATTGTTTTCATACTTTTGCCCAATTTTTTTCATCTCGTATTTTTTTTGTGAAACTCATATTTTCTTCTGAGTCTTGTGTATGTTCATTTTTTCAAAGATTTTTTCGAGCATTTTTGATAAGCTTCTTAGGTCGAATAATACGAATAAGTCACCATGTTATAAGTATAAGCATGATTCATCATAGATACTCTCACACAATAAATTGCCAACCTAGGAATATTCCAATTATGATTCCAAGCTCAATAACGAGATTTGTTGAAGCAAGTAAGTATGCCATAGAAGAAACAAAACTTGCTCATTTTTGAAAAAGTGATTTTGTCGTAGCGAGTGCAGCAAAACTGCAGGAACTAGAAATAAATCAAAAGAGCGTTCATATAAGGACTCATTTTCCTTCTCACTCACCCATTGTTTCTTGCATCTTTTTTTCGGTCACAAAAATCTGAATGAGACTACTTACGAGATATCCAAAAGAAAAAGCCCAGAGAGCCATCCAAAAAAATCAGAGACTTGTATAAGCTGCTTCTCACCAGAGATAGAAGAAATTATTCATGCTTTAAAGGTTATATAAAAAAAATCTCTGTTTTGAGATTTTAATTTTTGTTTATATAAGAATGAAAATGAGAACAAGACAGATATTTGTCGAAATTTTAGAATTATTTTTCTCTCGATATGTCCCATAAAAGCGAGTAACTCATTTCATGTACGAGTATAATAAGGCTCAAATGTAAAAAATCAGTAAGAAATATTAGATTTGTCTTGAATCTGGAAAGTTTTTATGAGAACCGTCACAACTTGGCATTTTTTGTGAATGACCACAGACACAATCATGCATTCACTTTCACGCGAGTATTCTGGGAAGATATTTTTTAATTCTATCAGTTCTTGTACTACTTTGTTTTGCAGCTCCAATAAACATGAGATACGCTTTTTGTCTTCATAGAGTAAGTGATTCAAAAGCTATTTTGAATTCTGGGTCATTATCAAAGAATTCCTTTAATTCATCTGGAACCTCAAGTTCTGAAAGTTTCGTAAACTCTATTTCTTTTCCAGATTTTTCTATTTCAATAGATTCTTGTATATATTTTTTAATGAATTGAACATTATCTTGAATTTCCTGAATGTCTGTAAACCTCATTTGTCTTCCACCTTGGGTATGTTCTCAAGGTTTTGTGAGCAAATTTTCAGTATCTTGAATCAGTGATCATTTTATGAAATTAAGAGCACAATGTGGCTTAAAACTACTCACTATGAGTACATTTTTACCATTCAAGGTATAACAAGCTTGATTCCACTTGAGTTCTTCCTCCAGTCAAGACTCCAAAACAATCTCCCGAAGCAATTTCATCTCCTGTTTCCATCGTGTTTCAGATTCATATTTTTTTGTAACTTCTGGATTCATAGTTTCAGAATTTATACAAATAAAATTTATATGTCTTTTTATTGCCTTCATTATAACTTTGTTTACAATAAAGAAAATGATTTTTAAGATTAAACAGTGTCAGAAAATAAGAATAAAAAAATACTGGTGTGACTTTCGGGTGGAGTGGATAGTGCTGTAACGGCATATCTCCTCAAAGAGCAGTGATATGATATCACGGCTGGTTTTATGATAAACTATATGGCTCCAGAAGGTGAATATTGTCCTACTAAGGAAGACATGCAGGTAGCGAAAGAAGTGGCTGAGTATTTAGAGATTCCATTTTTTACCTTTGATTATAGAGATGAATACGAGGAAAAGGTACTCAATTATATGTACGCATGATACCAAAAGGGAATTACTCCAAATCCAGATATTATGTGTAATTCTGAAATAAAATTTCGAGTCTTTCTTGATGAAGCACTTGAGCTTGGCTTTGACGCTGTTGCGACAGGGCATTATGCTAGAATTGAATCTGAAAATGGAATGTCAAAGCTTTTAAAATGAGTTGATGGAAATAAAGATCAATCATATTTTTTATCATGACTTTCTCAGGAGCAGCTCTTACGAGCGCTCTTTCCCATTGGAGCGATAGAAAAACCCGAAGTCAGAGAAATAGCACGAAAAGCATGACTTCCTAATGCTCTAAGAAAAGAATCTCAAGGAATTTGTTTTGTGTGAAAGGTAGATATTAAAGAGTTTTTACAAAAGAAAATCCCAAACTCCATTTGAGAAGTGTATGATACATCAGGAAAGCTTCTTGGAACGCACAAGTGAGTTTTTTATTACACTATTGGACAACGTAAAGGTCTTGATATTTGAGGAATGCCAGAGGCAATTTTTGTTGTAAATAAAGATATTAAAAATAATAGACTCATTGTTGGATATTGAAAAGATGATGAACTCTATAGTGATACGCTCTATTTTGAAGAACTCCATTTTCTCTGAGAAGAAAAAAATCTCCCTTTTAAATCCCAAGCAAAAATCCGCTATAGACAAGCGGATCAAAACTGTGAAATATCAAAAGAGTGAAATGGGTATAAAGTAGTCTTTGAAACCCCACAGAGAGCTATTGCCAGTGGACAAATTATAGCACTCTATGATGGAGACGTGTTGTGGGCAAGTGGTATTATAGCCTAAAATCTCACGTTGAAGCTAACATATTAAGAGCAAAGAGATGCCTTGATATTTGTCATTTTAATAATATTCTATCATCTTCATCTATTTCGATATCATCCATGAAGCTACTATCAAAAAATATTTGAAATATTTGAAAAATAATTTGAGCTTTAATTGAGATATTTGTATCAAGCATGTCTATAAAATTTTGAGCCTGATCAGGATTAAGTACATCATATTCTGTAGCCATATAAATAAGTTCATCAACTTCATAATCCATGAGTTCTCATCATTGAGTTCCTAAATTTTCTAATATCTGTACTCATTTTATTAAATGAATAAAAAATGGATTATCCATTTCTTCGATATATTCATCATATTCTCAATCATTTTCTCGTTCTAGTATTTTTTGTACTGTATTTTTCGTGTCTAATTTTTTATTTTCTAGTAATAGAATTACTTTTGATCAATAAGGGTTTACTTTTGTTTTTTTTCACAAATCTTCTGCAAGTCTTGTATAGGTATTCCAAGCATATTCATAAATAAGTGAATTACATGATACATCAGCAGAATCTTCGTGAATTTCGGTAAAATATCATCAAAAAATGAGTTTTTCGAGGAGTAAAAATATACATTCAGGTATATCTAAACTTCCATCATAAATACTATTTCTTTCATTCACATTTATTAACTTATATAAATATAAGTATTCAGTAATTTCAATAATATGATTTTCTCAAAATAATTTATAAATTCATATATTACGAAGTTCAATACTCACGTTTTCAGATAATTTCAAAAATTTATCAAGTATTTTTTCTATTCGTTCAGTTTGTATATCTAACTCTAAAAAATTTAATTCCTCTCGACTCATTGTATAAAAAATTTAAAATATATCTTTATTCTCTTCCTTATTTATTTCTCATCATAAAATCAAGTACTAGTTTTTCTGTATCACAGTTTGAATCTTGAAAGTACATGACACATTTTTGACCTATTTCTGATATAAAATTTTTATCTTTTATAATTCAAGCTAGAAGCACATAAGCAAGAATTTTATGTAAGAGTTCTTGAGCTTCTTCTACTCCAAGAATTTCATCAGGAATAAGAGTTCAATGAGTTTCAAGGAAAATTAAGAAAATATCTATATGTGAAGCAATAACTTCAAAATCATCTTTATCTTGAGAATCATCAGTTAAATCAAGTAAATTATATATATGTCCGTTGAGATCTCACTGGAACTCATCTGATTCATCTCAAAATACATAGTTTGAAATCACATCTTTATATCAAGCTGAGCTTCTATATGATATCTGTAAAAGCAATGCTTGTACTTCTTTTCCATGACTATATGATTCAAACTCTCATGATACAAGTAAATGTGATCAAATAAGACATACTTTTTCAATAATATTTTCTTCATTTAAAATAGTATCATTCATATCTTCTAGGTATCAACTTATGAGGTCAAAATAAGGATAGTTTCCTATTATATGTTTTTGTTCTAAACTTTTTTGTGTTAGAGAATGTATAGCAGTTGCAAGTCTATCAATATCGCTACTATATCATTCGTATTTAGGATTGAGAATAAGATTTCCTTCAATAAATATGTATAAATCTTGAGTATTTTTATAGATAATTTTTAGAAACTCATAATAACTATCGAAATATCATAGTAGTGTATCAGCAGATTCTTGTAAGGTATGCAGGATTCAGTCATTTTGATTTGCACGTCAAAACTCTAAAAGAATAGATTCTTCTACTTGATTATGTATTTTAAAATACTCTAAACACAAGACGAGTAATCAATCTTTAAGAGATATTTCTTGAATTAATTCTGACCTCAGAAGATAAGAAAATAGCATAAAAGTTTTTTCTTTTTCATCTGGATTTCAAATTATATCTTCTGGAACACGTATTCATTCTAGCTCTAGAAATTCTAAAGCTATTTCTAAATTATCTGAGTGAGTACCTAAGTGTCCATCACGAACTCAATCTATTAATTCCCAGAGGTTCATAGAAAGATTTTCTTGAAACCAAGAAAAGTTCTCAGAGCTATCAAGCTCTTGTACATAATCTGAAACTTCTGCAACATAATGTGAATCAAAATTTGCAGCAAAAATTCAAAGAGAAGTATATATTTCAAATTGGTCGTCTATTCCATCAAATTCTCAATTCTTCATGGTATGAATTCAAAATTGAAGTAGCTGTTCTCAAATTGGAAGTTGAAGAAGGTTTCGGTAAAATGCCTTAATTCATTCTTTTGTTTTCCCGCTATTTCATCTGGAATGTATTTTTTTATTTTCTCATAACTTTTGGAGTTCCCAACTTTTATACTGTTCTACTAACTTGTTGTATGTTAATATTCTTCTTTTGAAGAGAGGATTGAGTTGAGAACTTTTTCATTCGTATAATATTCAAGGATCAGGAGAAACTTTTCTCAGTATATCAATAAAAACAGAAAATCATTTCAAAGATTCATGCAACTTATGCTTTATTTCTATTTGAATTTGTTCTGACTTTGGTGGCTCAAGGAGCTTAATACTTTCTTGTACATCAAATCATTTTTTGAGACTTTCTTGAAATTGTGAACCAAAATCTGTTTCTGAAAATTTACAAAGTTTTTTACAAAGAGAATAGACATATCAAAACATATATGGCGTATCATCAAAAAATCACTTCTCTAAGAGATTAAAAAGTATATCTATATTGCTATCTAAATTAATTATATTATTTTGAGAGCTATAAGTCATTGGAAGAGCTTGCAAAATAATAGCAGCATATCAAGCTCCTCTATATCATTCTTGTTGAAAAGTCATTCATCATTCTAGCTCTTCTGAAAGATTAGTACAATATCGAACAAACTTATAAATACTGGTTTGTAATTCTAAACTGCTTTCAATAAATCAAGGAGATGTAAGAGAGTCTTTCATAATACATTGAGATAATCAATTTTTATATTTATTAATATAAAGATATATGAAGTCAAGTAAAGAAAAAAATGATTTTTTACTTTTTATCTACTTGATAGGTTGTTTCATCAAACATTTCTCAAAAATAATCTCAAAATTCATAAGCTCCATTTCTTGAGAAATTATGATAGGGAAGAAATGCGTGTCCATCATTAATTATATATTCTTCTTGTGCTGATAATATATATCCTCTCTGAGACTCTTGTAATATTTCTCCACACTTTGCATTTATAGTACTATATTGTGTCTCATAAAGATCATAAATAGCTTCTCTTTTTTGATAGGTTTCAAAATCTTTTCTTGTAATACGAATAAGCACTCCATTGACAATATTTTCTGGCTTTCCAGTATACATACAGTTTAAAACACATACTTTTTCCTTTTGGAGCTCTTTAACCTGTTCAAATGAATATATTCCATATTTTTCCCAATATTTTTTTCTAAATGCTTCAAGGGTTGAATCATTGATACTATCTGGTACCATTTTAAGATTATATACTCTTTGAAATCAAGATACTATGACTGTATTGGTTTGTGAAATTTCACCCTCATGAGAAGTAATATTCATTATACTTCCATATCATATAAGGTCTATATAGTCTGAGTCACTTGCTATTATTTCTTCCCAAGATGATTTCATTATTGTGTATTAGGTATTTATTATAACGAGTATATTAATATTTTAGAATATTTAAAAATTTTATTAAAACATATTTTTATATTTTGACAATTTTTATAAAAAAAGTATTTTAAACATATAGTGGTATTAAATTTATTGAAAAGATTATGAATATACATACTTTGGATCAAAATAAATATTTAGAGGTATGAAATATTTTAAAAAGTAGATATTTTTTAAGGTTTCTTCAAAATTATCAACAAGCGAGAAATAATGGTCATAAAAAAAGTTATAAAAATTTTCCTAAAGTTTGAAGAAGTACATTTACAGATGAGTTTTATTCGGATATTGAAAATATATTTTGAGACACAACAGAATTAAAAAATTTTTTAAGAGAATTTAGGGAAGAAATGCTTTCTTTTCCAGAAATTTGGAATGAAATGAATGCTTGAATATCAAATGAAGAATTTATAAATGCAGTGATGAATTTTTTGTGAATATATTTAGAATTATGACAGGGAGAGTTTTCAATTAAGGAAATATGTAGATGAAAAATTGACCAACTCATTTCAGCAGGGAAAGAAACTACAAATGATATAAATGGATTAAATATTCCACAGTCACTACAATTATGAAGAGAACATTGATTATTTCCTATTGACTCTGAGTGAGAAATAATTTTTTTCTTATCAAAAGAATTTGCATGATTTAATGTTACTCGACAGTTCTCCGATCAAATTGCCACTGTGGCAAGAAATTGAGAATTACTTGAAATTCATAATCCAAAATTTATACTCATTTGAGAAAATGACAGCAGAGAAATTTCTCTACAAAAAATGGAACTTCTTGATTTATTTCTCAATATATATAGAGCTTTACATGGAAAATTAGATGAGGATTATACAATTAGCAGTGAATCAATGGATAAATATGCTGATTTTGTATACAACTGGATTTACTCTCAAGATGATAGATCATATGAGCCGTGAAAAGATATATTTATCCAACAAGAATGAAAATGGTGAGATATGTTTGAGCACTTTTTATTAGAAAATATTGAAATTCTCAGTGAAAAAACGAGAAGAGCCACACTTACTATTATAAAATAAAAGAACTTCACATTGAAGTTCTTTTATTTTATTTTAAATGTTTTAGCCTCGAAGAATATCTTCATGGATACTGTCAGCTGCGAGACATCCCTCTGCTGCAGACATAATCGTTTGTTTAAATTTATTTGAATTCGTTGTTACATCTCAAGCAGCGTAGAGTCCAGGAATAGAAGTTGCTTGTCTTTTATCAACTACGAGACAATTCTCATCATCCACTTTTGGATTCATATGAGAAACGAGATTAATAGATGGATCTGACCCGATGGCAACAAAAAAACCATCTATTTTAAGCTCTCTTCCACTCTTGAGTACCGCTTTTTCTAAAAACATACTTCATTCAATATGATCAACTTCTTCCTTGAGTACGAGTTCAATATTTTCTTTTTTCTTTACCTGATCAAGCCAGATATCCTCAGCTCTAAATGTATCTTTTCGGTGAACAATATATACTCTATTACAAAGTTCTGAGAGATACAATGCTTCTGTAAGCGCAGTATTCCCTCAACCTACAATGGCAATATCTCGCCCTTTAAAAAACATCCCATCACAAGTTGCACAGTAGCTCACTCATTTTCCAAGAAACTCTTGTTCCCCAGGGATTCAAAGTTTTCTATAGGTATTTCATGTTGCAAGTATTACAAATCGAGTGGTGAATTCTTTATTGGTTGTTTTAATGCAAAAACCACCGTCAATTTGATTGATGCTATCTACGGTATCTTGCAGTATATCACTACCAGAGAGCTCAGCTTGTTCTTTGAAACTGTCCATTATTTCTTTCCCACTTGCAGAAATAACTCAAGGCCAGTTCTCAACTTTGTGACTGGTAGCAAGTGCTCCACCTGGTTGAGCTCCTATAACTACATTATGTATCTTGTATCTACTTGCATACATCCCTGCTGGGAGTCAAGCACTTCCTGCTCCTACTACTATTAGTTCGTAATCCATTTTCGTGTGTAATCAATTATAATGGATGTAATTATAATAATAATACCTTGTAAAGAAAGAGTAATATCTCACTATTTTTTTTCTAATGCTCTTTGAAGCATATCTAATCTTGATATTTTAAATGCTACAGTTTCATCATCCATGTAAATTCCACTATTGAGAGCATCTTCTTGCCCACGTACAAGATCAAGAATTATATCTTTTGTTGCATTTCTTACACTCTCAGGAGCTCTCATAACAGTTGGAGCTATAAGTACATCATTTGGGGTATCTAAACTCATTATTTCAATAATTATTAATAAAAAAAAAGTTCTTCTGGATTAGAAGAACTTGTGTTTGCTTTTAAATTGTGTTTTAAAGACTAAAAGAAATCCTTCCATTTTTTTGGTTGAAAAAATAAAAGAAGAAGTTCCAAGAAATGTTCACAACGCTTTGCATGAATCTTTGTGTTTAAAAATACAAGTATAGGATATTTGAAAGACCGAAATTGTCAAAAATTTCTTCTCTTCTTACAATTTCTGTGTAAAATACTCTTTTAGAACTACAAAAATAATAAAAATATTTATGGGAATAATTGATTACAGTGAAGTATCAGAACGAGATTTAGAAGCTCTACAGGCAAAAATAGGGAACGGTGAACAAGAACTCAAAGTATTTGTGGCAGATATTTTACCACATGATGAAGCGCAAATTGAGAATCTTGAGGATAGAATGCAGGAACTTGAGAGTTTAATTAACACTTTTGGTGGTGTTGTGATACTTGAGCATATTCAAAAACGATCACTCCCAGATTACAATACCTATATTTGATGAGGAAAACTTGATGAAATTATTCATGAAATGCACCAGCAATGAGCAAATCTATTGGTGATTTGAAATATTTTGAAACCTCATCAAATGTATAATTTAAATGAGCAACTCAAAAAAATATGAGCTGTTGCGTGGGACAGAGTTGATTTAATTTTAAAAATATTTGAAAAAAATGCAAAAACTGAAGAAACGAAACTTCAAATAGAACTTGCGGCAATAAAACATATGGGTCCAAGAATATTTAATATGTGAATGGAACTAGGTCGTCAAGGTTGAAAGTGATCTGGGGAAACAAATACAGAAACAATGAAACGTCATTTAGCACGTCGAGAACTGGAAATTAAAAAAGATTTAGATAAATACAAAAGAGTACGAGAAACTCATAGACAAGGAAGAAAGCAAAAAGGATTTCTTACTGTTGGAATTGTATGATATACCAATGCAGGAAAATCTAGTCTCCTCAACGCACTTACAAATAAATGAGTACTTGCAGAAGATAAACTCTTTGCCACACTCACAACCAGTGTCTGAAAACTGTGGATAGCCCCAGAAATAAGCTCTGATGAGACGTATACAAAAGGAACAGAAGTTTTACTTTCTGATACGATTGGATTTATTCGAAATCTTCCACCTCAGTTAGTGGATGCATTTGCGTCGACTTTGGAAGATTCAATTGAATCAGATCTTATTTTGCATGTTGTTGATGCAAGTGACCCAAAAATTGATGAAAAAATAAAAGTTGTGGATGATATTCTTCATACAATTGGAGCAAGCCAAGAAAAGAAATATGTTCTCAATAAGATAGACAATCTGAGTGCTCTAGAACTCACTCTCATTCAAGAAAAATTTAAATATTTAGATCCTCTCTATATTTCTACTAAAAATAAAACAGGATTTGACCAAGTTATACAATGTATGCTAGCATATAATGCTTAAAATTCTTTTGTGGTACAATTTCTCGACATTTTCTACATGTATTTATGGGATATTCTCGTATTTTTTACACTCATAGTAATATTTGTTTTCTCTAGATACTTTTTGAGAACAGATATAGAAAAAAAAGAACATAGCAAAAATCATAGCAATCCTTTGAAGGCTGGAAAACAAGAATTTTTCATGATAGTTGCCGTTGTTATAGTAACTACTATATACTTTGCCTCTCTCTTATTTAATATTCAAATGTTACAAAATATTGTAACATTTACTTTTTCTATTTTTGCACTCTATATTATTTCTCTTTTTTGTCAGAGAAAAATACTTCTCATTTATGGAGAGGAAGTTGAAGTTTCAGGACAAAAATATTTCAAAAAATGATATAAAGTCAGTCTTTTTGGTCTTTTTGTGAATGTATTTGTATTTTTTATAGGAGTTTTTCTCTGTATTCAAATATTTGAACTTGAAACTTTTATTCAAATTGGTGGTTTATGGGCTTGAATCCTTGCCTTTATGTGATTTACTGCACCAGTTTGGGCTTTGGACATGATAGCAGGAATTATATTACTGCAGTCTAAAAACTACGAAACAGGAAATGTTTATTATATATATGATCAAGATGTATATGTTTGGATAAAAAGTATTTCGTTGACTGAGGTAAAGTGTATCGATCTGAGATATTCAAATCCTATAATGTTTCGACCAAGTCAGTTTCGTAATATGATAATAAAAAATTTATCTCACGGAATAGCAGGGAAGTCTTGAAAAATACTCAGAGAAAAAGAAATATTTGTAGATTACGCAATTAAGCAAGAAACAGTAAAAAAAATATGCCAAGATGCTTTCACTGAAATGATGCAAAATCTTCTCAGTGCTGATTCAACGAATTATTTTGGGGATGATGATTTTTTATCTCTAGAAATAGATGACTTTTGAAACTACGCAGTGAAATACAAAATATTTTATACAATTACCAGTCCATTTTTTATTTTTAAAGCAGAGAGACTCTTTAATGAATATCTCTTTAAGTACCAACAACAAGCAGGAATATACTTTTCTACTCCAGATGTGATACATATTGATAATAATCAAACTAAAAAAGAACTGCTTATATAAGCAGTTCTTTTTATTTGTATATAATTATTCAGCAATAAGGTCGTTTACAATACTGATAATTTCATCCTCGATTTCAACAGTGTTCATTCTTTCATCGATAATTTCTTGAAGTGCAAGAAGCGCAGCAAGAAGTTTTGTATTATCTGGATTGTTAGAAATCATAACTTCTATTCGAGTAGAAATTTCTGGGAGTCTTTCAGCAGGAATTTTATCTAATGTGTTTTCAAGTCTTTTTAGAAATGCTTGTCTATATTTTTCTATAAGACTTTTTCTTACTTCTTTAAAGTCTTTTCTGAGTTCTTTACTTTCTTTTCTGAGTTCTGCGTTTGCTTCAAAAACTCTTTCTCTTTTTTCTAAAATATCAATTCCATTTGATGAACTATCACCAATAATTGCTTTCATAGCTGTATAAGAATCAGAAACAACTTGTTTCATTTCTTCTTTAATAGCCATTTTTTCTTCATCTGTTGTAGCTGCTTGAAGTTCTATTTCAAGGGCATCAAGTTGTGCTTGAGTATTTACTTTAAGTGAAGCAAGTTCAGTTTTTTGAACAGTTGTAAGTTCAGCTCTCACAGAGTGAATCTCATCTTTATGTTCTTTTCTGAAATCTTCTCTATTTTTTCGAGCTTCTTCTCTATTAGCTTCAATAGAATTTTTCATTTCTACTTTTCTCATTTCCATTTTTTTTCTGTCATCCATACTCTTCATCTTATTTTCATGCATATCATCGTCTTCCATTTCATTTTCATCCATGTCATCTTCTTCCATTTCATTTTCATCCATGTCATCTTCTTCCATTTCGTTTTCATCCATATCCTCTGAATCTTGCATTTCAACAGAGCTATCTTCATTTTCTTCATGGTCAGCAAATGTAGCAGGTGCTAAGGGAAGAGATAGAAGTGCGAGAAGCATGAGTAATGATACTGACTTTTTCATAGGTAAATATTTATTATTAAAAACAATGAGCTTACAAAGTATATAAATAGTTTGTAAGAGAATTATATAAAAAATATGATTTTATGCTACTACTTTCAATTGACCTGTATGGAATAGTTCTCTTAATTAATCTCATTGTGGTCTGTCTATCGATTCTATACTAGGCTTAGATTTATCAGCCTCTGGATTAATTTTAAGTATATCTTTATCAATAATTTCAAGCCTTTTTTTTCAAGCATTAAAATGATTTACTGTAGTAGAGAGTGAATTTCAAAGTTTACTATAAATTTCTTCGTAATTTCAAATATCTTTTTGGAGTTTTAGGACATATTTTTGTATTTCTTTTGCCTGTTCCTCTATTTGAAGGGATTTCATTCCTTGTAGTACCGTTTGTAAATATGCATAAAATCAACTGGGAGAACAAATAATTACTTTTTTAGAAAAACCATATTCTATAAGTTTTGTTGGAGAAATATCTCAGAGTTTATTAATAAAAATATCATAATACATTCACTCAGCTGGAATGAGCATAAAGGCAAAATCGGTCGTATTTTCTTCAGGAAGTATATATTTACTGACTTCATCTATTCTATTTTTAATATCTCTTTTTAAATCAGTAGAATATTTTTTTATGCTAAACTCATCTTCACTGGCAACCAGTCGTTCATAATTTTCATGAGGAAACTTTGCGTCAATAGGAATCACTTTTCCACCAAGAAAAAGTCAGGCATCAACAATTCAAGATGAAAGAGTATACTGCAACTTGTATTGATCACTTGAAAATACATTTTCAAGGAGTTCTTTAAGAAAATATTCTCAGAGATTACCTCGTTGTTTTGGATTCTTGAGTACATTTTCAAGTCCTCGTAGCTGTGCTCCAATATCCTGAATTTGTTTATTCGTCTGAGTGAGCTCAGAGAGTTTTTTTGTAATTTCTTCTATTTGTTTATTGGAGTTTTCTGAGATTTTACTGCTCGTTGCAAAAGTACGACTCATATTTTCACTCATACTTCGATTACTTTCCGAGAGCTTTATATCAAGTGTTTTTCGAATATTGAGAAGCTGATCTTGAATCATGCTCGAACTCTCAGAGTTTGAACTACTTTTAGTCTTTCAAATAAGAATAAGAAGTGCTATCAGTACTCAGCACAGTAAAAATCAAGAAACAGAGAGCAGAATTATAAAAATATCGATTTGTTCCATATAAATATTAAATAAGTATATAATTTGAGTATATATATTTTTATAAAATGACGAAATTTGAATTGAAGTAAAATTATTATTTACTTGAGAGGATTTTTGCAAGCATAGAATTAGTATGGTAGAATATAGGTATTATCATTTTTATTTTTAAAATATGTATTTTATAGATCAAATCAAAGGACAATATATGTCTTCAATTATTTCTCCTTTAGAAAAGCAAAGTGCTCAAAATCTAGATTCACAAAATAAAACCCCAGAAAAAAAAGAAAAAAAAGTTGAGAATCCAAAAACGCTCAGAGATGAAGCACTCAGTTTTGGAAAAGCTGTAGAAGATGATGCAGAAAGTGCAGTGAATCAACTTGGGAGAATTAAATGAGAAAAACAAAATGAAGAAACATTAACATATTGAGAGAAAATTCCTGAATTAGATACAAATTGAGATGTTATTACATGAGAATGAAATGAAAAAAATAATGAAAAAAATGATTGAGTTTCAAAAAATCCATCAGAAAAAACAAGCGAAAATTCAGAAGAAGTTGTTGAACTGTGAAAATTGGAAGCAATTACAAGTGCTAAACTCGTAAAAGAACTACAAGCAAAGTATTGAAAAGAAAAAACTGCAACTTTTACAGAAATGATTCAAGAAATGAAAGATTCTTGAAAAATAATTCCTGATTCAATGGAGGCTATTGAAGCAATGCTTGAAGATTATATAGCAAAAAAAGAAGCTTTAGAGCTAAGAAATGAAGACCCAACGAAACCTTTAGAAGAGTGAGTTGTAAGAGAAGCTGCATCAAATGTATTACAAAATGGATCTCCTGATCAAATGAAATCTTATAATACTCCATCTGAATCTTGAAAAAATGTTGATTTTGCTCCAGGAAATGCATCTCAAGATATATGACAATTAACGGACGCTATTTCTAATGCACCAAATGAAAAGGCAAGAGTATTTTTGGAAGCTGCAAAAAGAATGATTTGAAAAGATGAAACTCAAGATAGAGCAGAACTCAAAAGTTTTCTTTGATTTGATCCTAAATCAACACCTTGGTGTAAATGATTTACGAACGCTTGTGCGAAAGAAGCTGGTATTTCATTAGCAAGTGCAGGTTCATTATATTCACGAGCTTGAGCAAATGATTGAGAAAAAAGAAGAATTCCATGAGAAAAACCACTTCCAGGAGATATTGTAATTGTTGAAAGAGCAGGTTCTGCAGGTTGAGCTCCAGCTGGTCATATTTGAATTTTTGTTTGAATGAGTCCAAATTGAAAACCAATTATAGTTTGATGAAACCAAGGATGATCGAGAGAATGAGGAGGATGAGTAACTATTTCTGAGGAAAGAAGACCAATTGTTTCAATTAACAATGTTTCTTGAGCAAGGACTTCCTCTGAATCTTTAAACAGAGCTATGTCATAATATTTGCACCAAAAACTAAAAAATGATATCCTTAGAGGGATATTATTTTTTTATACATTTTTATGTATTTTATTACACAAATAAAGTCTCAGTTTTTAAGAAATCTAGTTAATTATCAAGATACTCTTTCTGAATCTACTGCATGAAATGGTCCTACCCAACCAGCTGAATCAACTCCTTCACCAACTGATATTCAAAATCCTGCTCTTTCTCCAGAAATGCAAGAAAGAATTAACTCACTTCAAGCTGAATTAGATGGACTGAAACTTGAAAGAAGATTTCTCGTTCCTCAAATTACGAAGATTTGAAATTTTCTAGAGCAAGTTGAAGCGGGAAAATTCCCTGACCTTAGTCCAGATGATATAGAATTTAAAGAGATGCTCGGAAAACATGAAAAGAAAATTGAAAGTTTAAAAATTTTAGCGACTGAGTGAAAAGATATCGAGATGCTTATAAATCAAGCACTGTCAGAACTATCTAAAGATATTCAAAAAGAAACTGTCGGAATGAACTGAAACAGTGAATGAGTCAATACATTTGTTACTGCAAATGAAAATGCTGAAGTAAAATCTTTTTCAAGTGAGAATACACTTTGAGACGTAACAGAAAGAGTTTTCACTACAGAAGATATTCCTGTACTTGAAGAAAAATTGAATACAGAAAAAATGCAATTTAGAAAAGTGTTTTTTGAAGATATTCTTAAAGAACCTGACACGGGAAAACCTTTATCTGAATATAAGAATAATGAAGTGGTTACAGCCTTTGAATGAGTTTTAGAGGATGGAAATCAGTTTAGTTATAGTTTATCTGCTATTATTGATGCTTATGAAAATATTAGTATAGAGGAGTGAGTTGAAATTCAAACTCAATGAGAAGATTTGACTTCTGCTATAGCTTGATATGAAAGACTCAACAGAAATATTGATATTGTTTCAAGGGATATTGCGAAACTTGATTCTTGAAAAACTTTGTGAGAAGCAAGACTAGAAATTACGCATGAAGGCTTTAGAAATTTGATGTTAGATGCAGAGGGCAAGCTTACAAAAGAGTGAGAACTCATCGCTTCGTGAGATGAAAGTCTTACTCCAGCAGAAAGAATTCCTAAATTTGAGGATCTTAAAATGGATCAAATAAAGGTACTGAGAGATAATTGAGTAAATCTCAAAAAACTATTCTTGGTTCAAGAAAATGGAAGTGATGTAAATTCTTCAATTTTAGAACAAGGAGAATCATACATTGTAAATTTTTCAGCAAACCAAGAACTTCCAAATTCAATGGATTTCTCATTTATTGATACTTCTGCAAAAGATATTTCTATAGACGGTATTCCTGTAACATTTCAACAAGATGGTCCTCTTTGAGCTTGATATTATGATATAAATAATGAACAAATTTTTATTCAAGATGGTTCAAAAGTTACTATTTGAGAAAAAAGGACAGATTCAAGTGCTCAAGTAGATGAAGCTATTGAATGAGCTGTGAGAGAAAGACTTGATAACTTTGCAATGACGAGTACACAAGAACGAATGGTTACTCAAGCTATTATGTCTTGAAATCCAAGTGGTACATTTGATACTTCAACTTTTCCTAAATGAATTCTTTGAACTATATTAGCAGTTTTAAGTAATTGGTTTAATGGAACGAATTATACTATGAATGAAGATGGAACTTGGTCAGAAAATAAGGAGTGAAATTCTGGATGAATGGTATGAGAAAATGGAGAAGCTTTAACAAATCAAGGAGTTATAGAATCTTATAGATGAAATATGGAGCTTGGAAGTTTGAGTGCTCGTTTTGAAAGTAGTTCACAATGATCAAAAGCATATAATCCTAATGATAACGGTCATGGACCTTCGTATGGAACTTATCAAATGAATTCTACAGTATGAGTATATAAAACTTTTATTAGAAAACATGGTATTGCTGAGTGAAAACAGGCCTGGATGGCAGCAATTCAAAAGTTTGGTCCAGAAGAATTTAAAAAAATGGAACATGATCATATTAAACAAAATAATTATGATCCAATGATTTGAAGAATTACAGTCCCAAATAAAGAAAAATTTTCAATGGCAATGCAAAATGTTATTTGGAGTATAGGGGTTCAACATGGTCCATGACATAAAGGTCTCCTTGGTATCATTAATAAATCTTGAGTTATTGCTGGTGATAAAAATTCAGAAGCTCAACTTATTAATGCACTCTATAATAAAAGAGAAAAAATATGGCCAGCTTGAATTGCATCAAGATATAGACCTGAAAGAACGGATGCCCTTGCAATGTTAAATACACTTTCAGCTTCTGAACATCCAAATGTATATGAACAAGGCTTACAAGATGTAGCTCTTGGGACTAAGTCAGTAGATGTACCAGATTGATATACTACTCCTCAATGTTCTATGGTTGCGAGACAAAATCTCCAAAAATTTTGAGTAGATTCAGTTAATAGATGAGCATCTGCAAGAGCTTCTTTTGAAATGTATCCGACTGATAAAATAACTGCCTTTCCTCCTGCGGCTTGAAGTACAGCAAAAGTAGCTGATTTCTTTCTTGAAGCAAGTGAAAAAAATGCGCAATACGGTCATAGAGTTGCTGCTTATCAAACTTGAGGACAATGGTTTGTATGTGATCCCTATTATGGAGATAACATTAATTCAGTTGCGAGAAGAACAGAAGCGATTCCAGCTGAAAAATATATTCAATACATGGAGTCCAAAGGTAGAAAATTCTGGTGAGCTGCATATTTCAGTTAAAAAAATTATAATAATAAAAAATCTCCATATGGAGATTTTTTATTGACAAACTATTTATTTATGTATTATAGATATAATTAATCCATAAAAATATTATATGGTTTTTTCCGATAAGTTTTCTCATAGTTTTATAGATGATAATTTAACTACTCCATTTGCTAAAAAAATGGGAGAAATAAATGCAAATGAGATGAAAAGAGATAAGGAAGCAGAAAAAACTTGACTCTCTCAAGAATTCAGAAGATTACTAGTTGCTACTTGATTAGCGGTGAGTACTATTATTTATGCTTCAAATTACGTAAGAGCAGAGGAGATACAGGAAGAATATTTTTTATTTGACGATTTAGCTGATAGATATGAAGCTCCAACTTATAGTTGAAGGCTCTGGGATCTGGATATAGAACAGCTAAAAAATCAATTACTAAAAGAATGATTTGACGAAGATTGAAATCCTGTTAATAATATTAGTGATATATTTGCAGAACATGATGTGTTAAAAAATCCAAATTTTCAAAAAACTCTAGAAAAATGGCTCATTTCAATTTATGAAGACACATGATTTGAGTTTAAGTGAGTCAATCTCATATTATTTGTAAAGCTCTATCAATCTATTGAGCATCATGATTATTTAGAAGCAGCAAACTATATTAAAATCCTTAAGGAAATATATTCTTCTTGGGTTCCTAATTTTGAATATGCTATTGAAAATATACATGCTATCCCCACTGAAGCCTAATTTTTTCTCACATATTCAAGTTCTAAACTTTCTCCAATAAATCAAAATACATCTGATGCTGGAATATCTTCATCTAAAATGGTATTTCCCCCAAGTATTTCAACTGCATTTTTTTCGATATAGTATTCAAAGTCTTCTTCGATTTCTTCTATATTATAATTTTCTCCAGTTGCTGATATATTTGCTGAGGTGAGCCAAATAGGTCATACTCTTTTGATAAGTTTATCTTCTATTTTATTATTTGCTACTCGAAACGCAATTTCAGAGTATACATCCTTATTAATGAAATGTTCTTCGTTATCATCTGCATATTGTAAGAAGAGCTCAACAGTATCAGAATTCGTGAGAACGGTAAAAGGCTTTTCATAATTTTTGAGAAATTCTATTTGCTCAGCATTGAGGCTTGTATTTTTTTTGAGCCAATCATAACTTTCAACCATAATAGCCAGAGGTTTATCGAAACTTCTTTTTTTTATTTTATAGATTTTTTCGTAACTTTTTTTGTCATCTATTGCGCATGCAATACCAAAACAGGTATCAGTTGGGAGAATATATATCATTTTTTTAGCTTATAATTAAGGATAATTTATACGATGGGATCTTTGAGTGGAATTCATACTTTCCGTGGATATTTTTTATGAGTAGGAGCTATTTTTTCAATAAAAACTATATTTCTATCTTGACCCGCGAGTTCATAATTTTTTACTTTCATTATTTTTCATCCAAGTCTTTTCAGTGCTTTTTTAGTGCTCGTGAGTTCTTCTTTGTCAGTAAGCTTATAAGCAGCAAAAACTCATCCTACTTTAAGAAGAGGTAAGACATATTCCAGTAAAGTTGGGAAGTATGCAGTAGCTCTCGAAACAACCAAATCATAACTCTCTCGGTGGTCAGCATCTTGTCAAATATCCTCAGCTCGTCCAATGACTGTTTCAACATTGAGTAAACCAAGTTCATCAATAAATGAATCAACACATTTGAGTTTTTTTGCAACAGAATCAATCAAAGTAAATTCTACCTCAGGATTTACTATAGCCAGAGGAATCCCAGGAAATCATCCACCTGTACCGAGATCAGCGACTTTTCCTTCTACATCATAGAGTGCTGAGAGCATCAAACTATCCACAAAATGTTTTTCTATGATAGCGTCTCTTTCACGAATGGCAGAGAGATTAATCTGCGCATTGGTTTCCATGAAAATTGTGAGAAATTTTTCAAATTTTTCTATTTCTTTGGGAGAAAGTTCAATGTGATATTGCTCAAATATTTTTTGCATGATTTGTAACTTAGGGGTATGTAGCGGATAGTATAAAAAAACTTCAAAAAAGCAAGCTTGAATTTTGACAATTCAGGGCTATACTAAAGAAAAATAAAAAAGAATTATGCTCAAAACTCCACTTACAAAAACATTACTTCGTACGACGGATAACTATATTAAAGCACTGGATAAAGCAGGGATTACGACGGTGTGGGATATGCTGAAGTTTTTTCCTCGTGAATATGAAGACCGAACCCAAGTTTTGGATAGTTTTTCACTGATTAATCTCAAAGAAAAAAATACTATTTTGGTGACGCTTGTGTCTCTTGATACGACACGAACAAGTGGAAATAAAATACTCACGAAAGCTATAATAGAGGATAAAAATGGCTTTCTTGCTGAAGCGGTATGGTTTAATCGAAAATATCTCGCAGGACAACTCAAAGTATTTACTGGAAAAAAAATACTTCTCTCAGGAAAGGTAAAATATAATTACTGAAAAGTTAGTTTCACGTCACCAGATCCAGAAACAGACCTCTCAAAAATCTCAGGATGAATTGTCCCTATTTATTCTGACGCTCAGTATATTCCAGGAACATGGATAGAATCGAAAATGTGAAATCTGGAGTCGTATTTTTCAGATATCAAAGAAAATCTTCCAGAAGATATTTTGAAGAAATATAGATTTATCAGTCGAAAAGAAGCCTTTTATAAGATTCATTTTCCAAAAAACTCTCACGATATCGATGTTGCAAAAGCGAGACTGAGTTACGAAGAACTCTATGTTATAAATTATCGAGCTATTTCGAGTAAGCATAAACGATTTGACGACTCAGAAGGGAAGTCACTCTCGATACCTCTCAACGCTGAGTACATCAAAGAAATAATGACGCATATTCCGTTTGAACTCACGGGAGGACAAAAGATTGCTCTTTTTCAGGTTCTCAAAGACATGGAAAAAAATCACTGCATGCAACGACTCCTTGAGGGAGACGTTGGGACAGGGAAGACGATAGTAAGTCTCATAGCTACGATTCACGCAATCAAAGAAAGCGAAAAATTGTGACACAAAATCCAAGTGGCGATTATGGCTCCGACAGAAATACTTGCGCGTCAGCATTTCACCAGTATGGAAAATATGCTCATAGAATTCTGAATCACGTCTCATTTACTCGTTGGAAGTACGACTGCAGGTAATAAAAAAATAATTAAAGATGCACTCAAAAAATGAAATGTTGATGTTATAATTGGAACCCACGCACTCGTACAAGAAGATGTATTATTTTCTAATTTATGATTTGTTGTTATCGATGAGCAGCATAAATTTGGAGTGCATCAACGAGGAGTATTAGAATCTGGACTTTGAAACGCTTCAGGACTGGTTCCGCATAATCTCAATATGACAGCTACTCCAATTCCAAGAACCTTAGCTCTTACATTGTATGGTGACCAAGACTTATCTATTATTTCTGAGTACCCAAAGGGAAGAAAAACAATACATACTAAAGTTGCGAGAACGGATAATCAACGACGTGAAATAGAGCTCTTTGTTGAATCAGAACTGAACAAAGGTAGACAAGTTTTTTGGGTTTCTCCATTAGTGGAAGAATCAGAAAAAATGGATTTAGCCAATGCTGTCAGTACCTATGAAACACTTATAGAAGTATTTGCTCCCTTTAAAGTTGGACTCGTTCATGGAAAAATGAAAGCCAAAGAAAAAGAATCTATCATGAAAGAATTTGTTGAAAATAAAATACAAGTGCTTTCAAGTACAACGGTGATTGAAGTCTGAGTTGATGTTCCAAACGCAACTATTATGTGTATAGAGTGAGCTGAGCGATTTGGTCTCTCTTCTCTCCACCAAATTCGTGGTCGAGTATGAAGAGGAAAACACCAATCCTATTGTTACTTATTTCCAAGTTCAGGGAATTCTACAGATCGTCTCAAAGCCATGGAACAAACCAATAATGGTTTTGAACTCTCTGAGATTGACCTAGAAATCAGAGGACCATGAGAAGTGTATGGAGTGAGACAATCGGG
>JAGXIV010000029.1 GCA_024635485.1 bacterium
ATTTGAAGTTTTTTAATTTCTTCATGAGACATTTCAGTCATATCTTGATACTCTGTTATTTCATTTTTTAACTCATTACACAAAGTATTTACCTCTTCATGCACTTCTTCACAGTCAGAATAATATGATTCTTGCAAGTCATTTTGTTCTTGTTCTGAGAGATTTGAATCAGCAAAAGCTTCACGAAAATCGATATATTTATTTCTACTTGTTTCGAAATTTGATTGTTCTATTCACATACTTAAACATTTAAAAAAGTGTATTTCTTTTAAAATACCATATCTTATAGCTTCCTCATAGGATTTTACCTTGACTTAAAGTTGATTTTAAGCAGCTAAATTAATTTTATTTCTTTGCATTCATATTTTTTTTCTCTATAATCATGCTCGTAATTTACTGATGTATTTTTACGGTTTATTACACAATTTATTATTTAAAAAATACAATATGGCAGTTACAAAATCTGACAAACAAGGAATCATTGAGAAATTTGCAAATAAAAAAGAAGATACTGGATCAGCTGAAGTACAAATCGCTATCCTTACAGCAAAAATTGAAAACCTTAAAGAACATCTTGCAGAACACAAAAAAGATAATCATTCTCGAAGATGAATTATGATTATGGTTGCAAAAAGAAGAAAAATGCTTGCATATTTGAAGAAAAAAAATCAAGAAAAATATGAAGAAGTTATTGCAGCTTTAGAAATTCGAAAGTAATTTTAAAAACACAATTAAAAAAAACAGCACATGTGCTGTTTTTTTAATTGTGTTTTTATTTCTCTGGATTATTAATTTCTGTAATTTTACATTCTAACAGTGCAGCTCATAAAAAGGTTCTGATTCGTTCAATAAATCGATCAACTATGAGGTAATCATAATCATGTATCTCAATTCACAAAGTCAGGAGTGTTTGAGAGGTGGACTTTTTTTGAGTATGAATTTCATCTATATTAATTTCCATCGCAAAGAGAGTTTCACTAATTTTTTTTAAGATTCATATTTTATTTTCGAGTAAAAAAGAAATCTTAAAGAGAGTCATACTTTCTTCTCCCTTCACATATGCGTTCATAAGGCGCTCCTTATTGACTCATTCAAGTATAGTACAATCTCGAGCATGAAGCGTAAACTGACCTCTAGAATTGATATGAGCTACTATTTGTTCTGGAATTTTATCTTCTATACAGTTCATACATTTCTTGAATGCAATATTCTCTTCCCCACCGATGATAACTTCTTTATCTTCGAATTCTCATATTTCTTTAGTATCTTCATTCTCTTGGTTCTCACTCTCTGAAGAACTATCCTCAATTGTAAGCTTTCTTTGAGATTGATAACTAATTTTATGTTGCTTTAAAATACGTTTTATGAGCGCTGAAGGAGTACTTGAAAAGTTTCAAACTTGTTCAAGTAATGAAAGCCGTTCTTCTGTTCCATTTTCTCTTCCGTCAATAACTTTTAAAACAGTAAGATCTTTATCGAGTTGAGGAAGTCCTGATTTTTCTAAATATCTATTAATGATTTCTTTTCCTCTATCTCTATGTGTTTCTTTATCTCATTTTCTGAGATAAGCTTTGATATTATTCTTTGCCTTAATTGTCTGAACAAATCATAACCAAAAGGGAGAAGGTTTTCTATTTTTATCGATTATAATATCAACCACGTCACCATTTTGAAGCTCTTTATCTAGTGGATGCACCGCTCCGTTTACTTTTGCAATGGTAATATGATCTCATAAATCTGTATGAACACTATAAGCAAAATCAATTGGAGTTGAACCAACTGGAAGATTAATCAAATCTCATTTTGGAGTAAATACAAATATTCTATTTCTAAAAGTATCTATCTTGAGTGAGGTCATAAGGTCATTATTCCCTATACTATCCACCATTTCTTTCAGATCATTTACCCATTCTATTTCAGTAGCAATTTTACTTCATTTTTCTTTATATTCAAAGTGTGCTGCAACTCCTATCTCTGCTCTTTTATGCATTTCTTGTGTTCTGATTTGAATTTCGGTTGGTTGATTCGTAAAATTCTTCAAGAATCAAATAACGGTAGTATGGAGACTCTGATACCCATTTGGTTTTGGAAGTGCAATATAATCTTTAAATCTATTTGGAAGTGTATGCCATTTTCAATGAATTTCTCACAAGACTCTATAGCAGTCCGCAATCGTTGGAACAACAATTCGAATTCCATAAATATCATAGAGTTCACGAGGATGTTCAATGGATTTTCTCTCCATTTTTTTATAAATAGAGTATGGTGATTTAATACGAAAATCTACATTGTGAGGTAAATCAATTCAAGCAAGAAGATTTTGAATTTCTAAAATAGCTGAGTTTTGAAAGTCTAATCGAGTATTTGAAAGCTCAGTAAGCTGTCATATAAGTTTCGTGTATTCCAAAGGATGAAGAATTTTAAAACATTCATCCTCTAGATCATTTTTCATTCGATACAGTCCTAATCTTCCTGCAATAGGAACATAAATATTTAGGGTTTCAAGTGCAATTCTTTGTTGTTTATCTGGATTTGGATGATGTCAGAGTGTTTGCATGTTATGCATTCTATCTGAGAGTTTTATAAAAATAACTCTCAAATCATCAGCCATAGCAATGAACATCTTTCTCAGACTTCAAATAGCTCTATCCTCACCTCTGTATCTTACTTTTTCAAGTTTTTCCATTCCATAACAGAGATTTGCAACATCCTCACCAAACTCTCTAAAAATATCTTCAAATGTATGTGGTGTATCTTCAATAACATCATGTAACAAGCATGCCTGAATCGTAGAGATATCTGGACTGAGAGATAGCAAAATTTGGGTAGCGGCAACTGGATGAGAAATATAGGGTTCACCTGAAAGTCTTGCAACTCCTTTATGCGCTTCTTTTGCATATTCATAAGCCTCTAAGATAGACTTTTCAATGAGTTTATCATCTTGATTTTGCATATACGCTTGAGCGCGTTTTATAATCTCATGAACTAAAAGGTCAATTTTCTCAATGTGTTTCTCATAATTTGTCATACTATTCATTGAGTAAATAAAAGTAAATTATATCATAAAAGATACGAAATAAAATATTATTTTGTCAGAATAGAAATAATATTTTTTTCAGAATCAAAAAGTCTATTTTCTAAGATTTCAAATCATACTTCTTTAAATAAACAATCTAATTCTGATAATGAAAAGTTATGGTAATATCGAGAGTTTTGTCCTAGTTTTATATTATAATCTGAAGATCAAAAACTATCTAGACTTCATAAAATCTGAGATTTTTTATACTTTATACTATTATAATTTGAATCCAGAGCCCAATTCGTGAAAAATATTTTTCATCATTTTTTTAATATCTTGTATAACTGTAATAAAACAGATTTTCTGTCATCGTAGCTTTGCAAATGATGAAATGCTGCAATACAAAATATAGTGTCAAACGATGAATCGATTATGTGCTGTGATAATTCAGTCATATTTCAAACAAGAAAATGAGCTGAAGGAAAATTCTTTTTTGCTTCTTTAATCAGTCATTCAGACATATCCACTCACAAATAGCTATCTGGTATTTTTTCGAAATGATTTTTATATTGTTCAAGGAGTCGACCACTCCCACATCAAACATCCAAGAGAGAATCGGATGGATGGCATTGCTCTAAAAAATATGAAACTTCTTCCCATTTCATATTTTTTCTGGAAGCTGCAAAAGTTTTTGAAAAATTATTATAATCTACCATATTACATTTCATCAGGAAGTGGAATTGCTAAAATCTCAAATCATTCTTGAATTATTCTTATAAATTGTTCAACTAAAACCAAACGCGAATTTGTAACATTCAAATCTAAAGTTTCATCCAGAATCGGAAGACTTGCATACAGTGAACTAAAGATTTTTGTCATTTCATAGAGATAGTTACATAAAATATGGGCATGATAGCTTTGAGTCATTTTTTGAATAATGACAGGAAATTCCATAATTTTATGTATGAGCTGTTTTTCTATATCTTCAGAATATTCTAAATGATTATAGCTCAATTTCATATCACTTTTTTCAATTAGCTTCTTTCCTCGAACAAAAGCATATTGGATATAAGGACCACTATTACCATCAAAAGTCATAAACTCATCCCAATCAAAAATAACATCAATCTCACGAGATTTTTTGAGGTATCAATACTTTATAGCTCAGATAGAAATCTGTTTCCTAAGAATAGTGAGTTTTTGTGTATCTAAATCATTACGTTTTTCTAGTATAAGAGATTCAGCTCGTTTTTCTCATTCATCAAATAAATCTTGTAATTTTATTATTTTTCCTTTTCTGGTACTCATGGCTCCATCTTTCAGAGAAATAAATCAATTATATGCGTGAGTAAACTCTATTTCTGATGTAAGCCAGTGAGCTAAAAGAGAAATATAATATACTTGTTTAAAATGAAGTTGTTGACGAACATCCACGAAATATACTATTTTTTTTATATCCCAATTTTTAGTTCTATATTTTACACTTGCTAAATCACTCGCAAGGTACCCATGAGTTCCATCTCTTTTCTGTAAAATACAAGAAGGAATTTTAAGTTCCTCAGGAAATACTACTCCAACCGAACCATCTTCATTTTTTGTAGCAATCTTCTTATCAATAAGTTCTAAAACAATATCAGACATTGAGAACTCTATATCTGGATAATCTTGCATTTTAGGGAGTCACAGTCCTTCGTAAAAACTTTCTCCGATATCATACTGAGGATGCACTCAAAAACGGGATAATAGTTCATTCATACTTTCAATAGAGAACTTCGTAAATCTTGCCCAATTATCAACCATAATCCTATCTCCTTGAGACAGTTTTTTAAAAGAATCACGAAATGCTTGATCGAGTTCTGGGTTTTCTTCTGCTTCAGAAGAGATTTTTACATAGAGTTGGAATAAATGCTCAACCGCATTATGTTCGAGTTCGGATTCATTTCCATATTTTTCAAATGCAACTAAAAGTTTTCAAAAAATAATCCCCCAGTCACCAATATGGCTATCAGAAATAACAGTGTATCCTAATTTTTTAAAGGCATTTACAAAAACTTGCCCTTGATTAGGAGTACACATGTGACCTATGTGTAATGGTTTTCATACATTAGCACCGATATAATCTACATAAATAACATCGTTTACATTTCATGATTTATTTGTGTAAAGAGATTTTTTTGCTATAAAATCGCTAAACTGATTACTCATTGCATCATGTGCGAGAAAGATATTTAAATAAGGTCAAACAGCCTCTGTCTTTTGAATAATGTTGTTTGACTTATCATCTGAAATATATTTTGAAAGCATGCTACTAATTTCAATGGGGGACTTTTTGAGCTCTTTTGCAAGTACGAAGCATCAAAAAGCAAGATCTCACATGTCTCTTTTTGGTGGGGTTTCAAAAATAATTTCCAATGATGTATCTATATGAAATGCATTTGTAATACATTTCTTTAAATAATCTATAATTTCTTGGTTCATAATACTGGATTTATATATTTATATACTCTGAATTATAGATATATAATCAAAAAATCCAATTCAATAATAGAACTAAATATCAACAGAAGGCTATTTTTGTAAACAAAAGTACTCCAAGATACAAATATTTTAATAATAATGAAGTCTTAAATAAATTAATACTATGAATTAATGAGTATTTGTAATGTTTTATAAAAACAATTTTGCAATTATTATATTTTTTTTACAATATGGATAATTATTGAATAAGTTTTTTTTATGTTTGAAGATCTTCTGGAAAGTAATAGAAATTATATTAAAAATATCAAACTCTATCACCCAATCGATAGTGAAGTTTGACTCGCTGTTCACCATCTCAATGCTGAAGGTATTTTAACTATATCATGACTGAGGCATAGTGGAAAATCAAAACTCGTTCATATGATTTTAAAAAAAACTCAAAGTTTTGAGAACTGTTTTTATTATAATTCAGACTTAGATACACTCTGAGTCGTCAAAGAAAAAAAAGATATCATTACCCTCCTGGATCTTTCTATAAGGATATACGGAATTCCAAAAATTATAGTACTACAAAACGCAAATATGATAGAGGGAATTAAATGATTTATAGCTCAACTTATTAAAACTCATAAGTATAAGATAATTGTCGTTTGAAATAATATTAAAATAGAATGAGTAAAAGAGATAGAACTTTTTCCTCTTTGAATTGATATCAAAAATAGAACAGCCAATGTTTTCTGAGGTATATCAGAAGTCAGAATAGTTCCAGATGAAAATTATAAAAAATTTTTACTTGATGCCCTGAAACATGATATAGTGAGTCGAGATATTCTTGAATCATATAGCATAAAAAATATAAATTTGTTTTATCAAATTATGACATTTTTATCAAAAAATGAGAAATATCAATCTATGCGAAATCTTCATAGAGAGCTTTGAGCTCACTGAATTGATATATCATTACTTACCATGATTGAATATATCAATGCAGCTATTAATACGAAACTTATTTCAAGATGTTATCTCTACGATATCAAACAAGATAATATTATTAGTTCTCAAGCAATATACTATTTCGGAGACGTATGAATAAAAACATCATTTTCTAATAATTATGACATACTAGAAAATATCATTTATTTAGAATTTTTAAGAAATTGATATACGGTGAATGGGTGACTCAGTGGAAGATTTCAATTTGTATTTCGGGCTGAAAAAGATAGAAAAGTATTTAGTATTGCCTTTGAAAAATCTGATGATAAAAATGAAATAAGAAAGACGGCTCGTAAGCTTGCTAAGCTCTCAGATAGTTCTATCAAATTTGTACTCATAGAAAATAAAGATACTCTCTCTATGAGAAAGTTTGAAGAAGAATGAGTATCTATTGGAAACTTAGAAGATTTTATGGAAGTATTTCAATGATAAAAAAAATCCTAATAGGGATTTTTTTTATGCTATCGAATCATCTAAAGCATCTATAATTTTATCTTGATCTCAAATATCAGTTATATTTAGTTTTACTAATTCTGCTTTCATCTTCGTTCGAGATCTTGTTTCTCAATCTAACATTCTAACTATATCATTACTAATTGTTTGTATATTACTATCTTTTTCTCCTTCGCTTGTTCATTTAATTGCACCATTTTCAACTAATCATGTAATAGTTGTAGAAGGTTGTATATTAATTGTAGTTTCATCAGATGTTGCTCAATTTGTTCAATTAGTCATTGTTCAACTAGAATATTGTCTAATTATATCATCAATATTTCATGTCGGATGAATATTGTCAAATGCTCTCTTTTTATCTCATTCAAGGTCGTATTTTGAAGGATTACTTTTTATATCTGAAATAATTCTTGCAAATTCTTGCTCAGTAGTGGCTCATTTAAGTGCATCTTCAACTTTTGGTGTATATGCATCTCACATAGCTCAAGCAAGTAATTGTCTATGATTTGAATCTCTCAAAGTTTTTCATAAATTACTTATAGCTCAAATAACTCCATTATTTAAATCTTCTGCTTGCTGTTGACTTTGAGCTCAATCAGGAAGTTTAGAAGTCAATGCATTTATTGATCTTGTAAATGGATCTCAAGCTCATGTGACAGTATCTGCTAAATCAGATCATAATTTTGATCATCTGCTAGACTGTGCTCATGCAACTCAACTTTCCAAAGAACTTCATAAACTTCTTAAACCTGATATCCCCATTCTTTCTCATCATCAAGTTGGTATAATAGGTGCATACGTTGGAGAAGCAGCAGCCAATTTTCCGACAGATTCTCAGAATGAAACGATAGGTTCAATGATAGCTTTTGTAGTAGCTGATTGTTTAAGTGCAGCCATTACAGCTATCCAAAGAATAACGACTCCAAATAGTTCTACAATAAGTTTTCAAATTACTGATACTTCCTCTTCCCCATCTCAATGAGCACCAACGATACTGATACTAAATCCTCAAGCATTTAAAGTATCCATATCATCCTCTGATGTTGTTTCTTTGAGTCCAGTTGACGCTACTAAGATAAATGTAAGACCAAATGCGAGTGCAGCAGCTACGTATACAGGGACAAATGCCAGAGCAATAAACTCTTTTGGTGAAAACTTTTCTCAACCACCATCAGAAGTTTTTCAAAGAAAATAGAGAAGTCCAAATACTGGTGAGAGCATCATAAACACCCAAAGTCTAATACCTCTTGTAAGAAGTGCTAAGAATAGAGCTACCATCAGCAGCATATATATTACTACAAACAGTAGATCAAACCCAACTTTGAAGAGTAAATCTGCAATTCCCTTTATGGTATTGAGATCAGCTGATTCTATAGTATCAAGCTTATCTAATCTTAGAATTCAATAGGTGTAAACACTTATAACTCAGAAAACATTATTATCTAATCATTCGGCATTTCATTCTCACGAAATTATTTCCTTTATAGTTACCATACCATCATCCTTGCATTGAAAAATTTCCGCAAATTCTGCATCTTGTCAACTTGCTATTCAGTCTGTAGAGCCAGGAACTCTTGAATCTGAAAAATTGATAATAATATTTTTACAAAATTCTTGAGAGGTAAGTTCGTTGTCAGTTCATTCAATTGCTTGAGCAAAAAGTGGTTCTTGTTGAAATGAATTATATGGAAGTGTGAGTACTCAAACTGTTAGTATTGCTGAAAGTGAGAGTAGAAATTGGACAGCAAACCATGAAAATGGGACAATAAGAACCCCAACAATAAATCGAGGCATCGCTTGTTTGAGCTCCCAAGTTCCTTCTCATTTCCCAATAATATTCATAAATGCAATGGTAATAAGAATCCCTGCAAAAATAAAATATATTACGTTTGATACAAGAATCCAAATTTCTCTAAGGTAATCTTGTAATCCAAACATCGTTCCATTGACCCAACCTGGATAGAGAAATATTGAAACAAAAGAGGTAGCAAGTGCTAGGAGCGCTGCGGCAGCTTTTAGGAATAGATTGAGATATCAAATCAAAATATTAGCATCTTCTTGAGAGATTCATGTCCCACCATCAGAAGGAGCGGCAGCAAAAACTCACGACAAAGTTGAAAACCAAAATCAGACAATAAGAGTGATAAAAAATAAGGTTTTTTTATTTCTTTGCAGATATGAGAGAAGGGATTGCAATACCATAATTCAAATATTTTTGTTAAATATACTCTAACTCTACCATAAAAAATCTCTCTCTGCAAAAATCTGGACATCAAAAAAGCACAGATAGCTCTGTACTTTTCATAATTTACACTTTGAATGTTATTTTCAGCTTAGAGTTTTTTCTTAAAAATTTCTGTGAATACTTTTGGATTTCATTGTCATGCAGACTTTTTCATAGCTTGACCAATAAAAAATCAGAAAACTCTTTCATTTCCTCATCTATAATCAGCAACTTGATCTTCATTCTCCAAAATTATTTCATCAACTATAGCTTCAAGTGCTCAGTGATCATTTTTTTCACGTAAATTTTTAGAATCCACAATTTTATCAGCTTCTCATCCGTTATGAAATAATTCTTCAATCACTCATTTAGCATTTGTAGAAGAGAGTTCATCTGCATTTACAAGCTCTATTACTCTGGCTAATTCAGAAATATCAAAGCTCAAATCTGTGATTAGATTTTTTCATTCACTCTCATTCATCAGCCCAAGAAGAACAGTAGTAAGATAACTACATGATTTTTTTGCATCTCACGTAAGTTCAAGGAGAGCTTCAAAATATTTACTCAATTCAGCATCTGCAGTTAAAATTCTCGCATCATCACTTCACAGTTTATAATCTTTGAGATATCTCATTCTCTTGGTATTTGGAAGTTCTACGACTTGAGTCATACACTCTGCTATAAACTCATCTGTCAGTACAATTGGAAGAATGTCTGGCTCTGGTACATAGCGGTAGTCCATTGCGTCTTCTTTTGATCTTTGAGAACTACTCGTACCAGTTGCATCATCCCATCATCTTGTTTCTTGTGGGACCTCTTTCCCTGATTCTACAATTTTTACTTGTCTTTTAAACTCTGTATCAATACATCTTCCAATAGCAGAAAAAGAATTTACGTTTTTATGTTCTGTTCTGTTAAATAATTCATTACTTCCTTCTGGTCGAATAGACATATTTACATCACATCTCAATTGACCTTTTTCCATATCGGCATCACTCACTCCAGCTGCCCTCATAATTTTTTGAAGTTCTTTGAGAAAGTCCATCACAACGTCACGGTCATGAAATACCGGCATAGTAACAATTTCCATAAGTGGACTCCCTGCTCTGTTATAATCACAGAGTGTTTTTCCTCATGCATGAGAGAGTTTCCCAGCATCATTTTCTAAATGCATATGATGAATATCAAAAGATCTCAGTTCATCACCTATAAGAAGCTCTATTTTTCAAGCTCAAACAATAGGTTCATACATCTGAGTGGTTTGAAAACTATTAGGCAAGTCAGGATAAAAATAACTTTTTCTATCAAATCGAGAAACTTTATTAATCTGGCATTGCATCATCATTCCAGCAATGACTCACAGACGTATAACTTCTTTATTTATCGCAGGGAGTTGTCCTGGAAATCACATACAAATAGGACAAACATGTATATTTGCTTCACTTGCAAGTTCAACTGCATTTTGACAGCTACAAAACATCTTAGTTTGAGATTTTACTCTGACATGTATTTCAAGTCAGATTACTTTTTCATATTTCATAATAATAATTAATTTCTATAACAGTATATATACTGTTATACTACTATTTTTTTTGCATATTCAAAGATTTTTGGAGAGAATTCTTATTGTTAAAAAAATGTTAATAAATTTCTTGATTTTCGTGAGCAATAGTATAGACTATGTGAGACGTTTTTTTTAGCTGGAACTGTGTAAAGTATGTTTTAAGCCTTCATATTAATACATAAGCCAACTATTCATGAGTCATAAAGAAACAATATAAATTGCGCTTTATATTGTTTCAGGTTTATGACTCTTACTATATTCTAAAACCCAAACACATGGAAGTGAAAATTGTAACGCACATTGGGGCTGATATGCAAAATGATAAATGAGTAGTTGATAAGCTTGTAGAACAAAATATTTCTACAAAACTTGATAATTACCTCAATAAATTTAGCAAAGCAGATGCAGAGGGATTGATTGAAGTAACGACAGATAAGAATAAGAAATGACTCTTTGATGGTAAAATTCAAGCTAACCTTGATGGGAAATCTTTTAGATTTGAAAGAGAAGATTATAAAAATCTCGATGATCTCATTAATCATCTCTTTGAACATTTTAAAGAATCACTCAGTGCACTCTAACATTTTTCCAGATATTAAAAAAAACTCTCAAATTTTGAGAGTTTTTTTTAATATCTAATTATATAGGAAGTACCATTTTTGCTGCATGTATTACGTTTTTAAATCTATCATTGTGCAATTGTATTCCCCCATAAAATCTCGTTACTACGAGTAAAGTATTTTCTGCATTTACTCTTTGGAGTTCTCTGAGTATACACATTCCAGCTCCTTGTTCCCCATCATCATTTTTTCACTCTAATATACTTCAGTTGTTTTCTTTTATCCTATAACTATAACTATTATGACTTGCTTTTGCAAAGTAGGAATCATTTTGAATGTCTTTGATTTCTGATTTTACGCGTTCTATAGAATCTACTTTGATTAAAACTACAGAATATTTTGATTTTCTATCAATAATTATTTCCTTAAAAACCTGTTTTGACTCTTTTGGAGTAAAACTATCATCAAATCATAAAGAAAATTGTCATTCTTGGAAGACCATTATTTACAAGGACTAGAAAGATTTAAAAGAGTTGTCTGTTTTGTCGAAGTACATGTTACATAACTTTTAAGAGATTCAAAAAGTGAATCATATCCAGAACTTTGATCTAGAATTATTTTAAGACCATCTTCATATAAACGAGTATCTCCATAATCAAAACTGATCTGTGTCGCAGTTTGATCAATAAAATTTTTGTAAATAATATTATATTTTGGAAGAATTTTCTTTTCTAGAAGTTCTGCTTCTAAAGCAACATCTGCTGGAAGGTAATAGGGAAAAATTTCATTATACTTTTTTTGCCCCTCACTACTTGCAATATAAGTCATGAAATCTGATGCCATAGAAGATTTGCTACTTTGATTATTTATGACAAAATAATTATATTTTATACTGCTAATTGCTTCCTTTCATGCATAAGTAGGAAAAGGAGTTGCATATAAGAGAGTTGATTGGTATCAAATATCATCGATAGCAAGTAAATCTCTTGGATATCAAATCATTGCCGCAACATCTCACTGAGTGAAAAACTCAATATCTGTATCATTTAAAAATGGTGCTGAAATGATATTGTATCTATTATCCCCATCTTTTTGTCCAAAAGCTGTATAAATAGACAGAGCTTGCCTACTTTGATTTGAAGTAGTAGCTTTAAGTGAAGAAGCATCTTCAAGTGCTAGAAATGCAGATATTATAGCTACCGCATGACACACTCATGATCCGTTTCAAAGCGCGACAGGTATGATATCTGTATACCTTTCTGCTATAGTATTAACTTCTAAAAGTATATCTTCCCATGTAGTTAAATCAGATGGTCTAAGAAAATATTTTCTATTATAATACAGTCATAATGCCTCATATCAAGCAGGAACACCCTTGAGATACTCTTGAGTGGCATCATCTGGATCACTTATAATAAGATCTTGTCAAAATACAGGTTTAAAACTCAATCTGAAATCGTTTGGACTCACGAGTGTAGGAGATAATACAGATATTTGATTTTCAAAAATAGATTCTTCTGTATTAGGTAGTACAAAAATATCAGGTCAAATTCACTGTAAAAAAGCACTTGTAAGACTATTATAATAGGCATCTAAGTCTGAAAAACTTTCAATCACTATATTTTGATTCGCATATGCTGGATATTTTGATGTAAAGGTATCTGTAAACTCTTTAAAAGACGACACATTATCTTCTAAAATCCATACCTGAAAATCTCCGGGAGCTGCTTTCTTGCTAGTTGAATTATTTCAGCTATTTCATAACTGAATTGCAAAATACATCAATCCTACAAATACAAGAACTCATAGAATACTAAAAAATATTTTATTTTTTGTCATAGTTTATAAATCTGATGTTAAATGTAAATGGAGATGAAATACTTCTTGTCCCCCTTTTGCTCACACATGAAACTTGAGTTGATATCAATCTTGAATTCACAGTTTTAGTGCTATAGTTTTTGCTACAAAAAATAACTCAGCTATAAGTTCACTATCTCCTTCTTGGATATCATTTATACTTGGAATTTCTTTTTTTGGAATAATAAGTAAATGGGTTTTAGCTTGAGGATGAATATCTTTTATAACGATGATATTTTTATTTTCAAATTCTATATCTGCTGGAATTTCTCTTTCAATAATTTTGGTAAAAATACTCGGCATACTAGTTTTTTAATAATATATTTCTTGAGCTGGAGTTTGTGTATTGTTAGATGGAAGTTCAATAAAAGTATTTTGTAAATCTAAAGTAAATATAAGAAATAATCAAAGAATCGAACCAATAATCATAAAAATGAAAAGAATATTCGTCACAGGTGCTATATTTGAGCTATAGCCTCAAAATTTGAGTGCATGATGACGCGCTACAAAAAAGAAAGCCCATAAAATTGCTAAAAGAAATATATAAATTCAAAGATATACAGCAATCATTAAGATTATCATTAAAGAATATGAAAAAAGTATAGCTTTGTTCTTTTTTTTTGCAAATTTTTACGAAGCGGAGTATAATAAGGGTGAATGTTTTACACTCTAAACAAAAATACATGGTGGTAATTAAAAAGGGAGAAATAGATTTCACTATTTCAGATGATCTCCAAGCAAAATATCCTGAACTCATTGAACTCATAGTAGCAACAGAATCAATGGATAATGATGAAAGACAATATTGGTTTGATATTATGCCTTCCATGACAGATCCTCAAATCGACAGACTTTTTGATATACTTGAAACTGAGAAAAAGAAACTTCAAGAACTCGAAGTGAAATATCAAAAAGAAATCAAGTCACTCAATGAAAAGCATCTTATCGAATGGCAAGAACTTCAAGTAAAGGAATGAAAGAAAAAAGTAGCAGCAGCAAAGGCTGAAGATGAACAAGATAAAAAAGAAGATCCAGATGAAATACTCGCTATGCTCAATGATTTATAGATAAAATAATTATAAAAAACTCTCCAAATTGGAGAGTTTTTTTAACTTATAAAGCAGGACATGTTCACCAAACTGGCTGTCTATTTGTTTTGACCCAAGCAGTGGTAGTGGTATCAAAATTTGATGGCTTAGAGGGGATGAGTGAGACACACCAAGAACTTAAATTCTGATTAAACTTATTTGCACCTGAAAACATATATGTCATATCTGTGACTTTAGCAGTTTTCCATAAAGAAATATCTTGGTCAAATTTTGTATTATTTTTAAACATATGTGCCATACTTGTAACATTTGAAGTATTCCAATTTCAAATATTTTGATTAAATTCATTGGCAGCACTAAACATTAAAATCATATTGGTTACTTTAGAAGTATCCCAATCAGCTATAGTTCAAGATGCAGTAGGACTTGAAGGCCATTTACTAATACTTGCTCAAAAATTTAAAGCACCATTAAATAAATAGGACATATCAGTTACCTTACTTGTGTTCCAATTTGAAATATTTTGATCAAAAACTGGGTTTCATAAAAACATTGAATATATATCTGTCACATTACTTACATCCCAAGCCATATATTTCACTCCATCCTTTCCTGTTACTTCATGCGTGCTAATATCTTGATTAAAAGACTGATTTGAAAACATACCACCCATATTAGTTACTTTAGATGTATTCCATCTTGAAATATCCTGATTAAATTTATCAGTCCATTTAAAGGTTTTGAACATATTTGTAACATTTGAAACATCCCAGTTTCATAGATCTTGATTAAACTCTGATGCCTGTTTAAAAGTTTCTGACATAGAAGTTACTTTACTCACATCCCATCAACTAATATCTTGATTAAAAGTTCTTGCTCAACTAAAAAGTCCATCCATATTTGTAACATTACTCGTATCCCAATATCAAACATCTCAATTATAATATGTTCCTCATAAAAGGTATGACATATTAGTTACTTGACCTGTGTATACTCCATTTGGTTGAGCCGTGGAATAGGTAATTCCATCAACTACAACTGGAGGATAGGAAGGTCATCCATAAGCTTCACTATAAGCTACATCTTGGAGTAAATCATTATCAACTATAAGTAAGTTAAGACATTTTCAACTTATTCATCTAGTTCAAATATTTGCTGGATCAAGGCAAAAATTGACGGGACTACTAGAATTTGTGCTAACTAGATTCTTTCCACCAATTCCATTTCTGTCATTACTCAGTATTAAATCAACCACTGCTACTTCATTTCCGCTCTCATTTCTTAGATTATCATAACTTCATGTATCTCAAATGTTTGAGTTTAAATAGTAAGAAATTATATTCTCTCAAAATGTTTGTTTCGTACTATTATCACTTAAAGTAGTGAGTGCTCCCTGATAAAGTACTGGAGCTATAGTTCAGGTCATAGTTCCTGGAGTAAAACTATTTCATTCTTTAATAGTCTGTCACTCAGGAAGATAGCTAGAATAGTTTCATGGAAGACTTTTTGAATTTTTGATGGAGAAGCTTTGGTTTGCGAGGATTTGTTCGACTGTCACGTCTGTAATTTCACTCGTTATAATCGTTGGAACTCACAGGATATACAAATAATTTGATTGTTTTACGGCAACCACTTGTTTGTTATAGTTCCCTACTATATTTGTGTAATAAGAGTTTATTGCATTGGCTTGGTTCGTAATTGGATTAAATGAGAGGAGTGGACTTTCACTAATTGCTCCAAGTTCATATTCACTTCTCGTATTCGTTGTTGAATAGGCGTACGGAGTTCCCAGTAATGGGTCGGTAGGAACTTCAGAAATTCTCGTTACTATATTTCTTGTATCGTCTCAAAAAACTCCTTGTTTCCAAGCAAGTGAACCAGAGTAAGAAATCGTGATAAAATCTGTAGGATCTGGATAATATCCTTCAATTGTTTGAAAAAATTCTAGGCTTCTTTGGATGGTTGCAAGGTCTGAAATTCGTGCTGATTCTCGGGCTGAAACAGAGTAGCCTTGGAGTGAGATGAATCCTATGGTTCCAAGTATCGCAAGAATCGTAATAACCACTATGAGCTCAACAAGCGTAAATGCTTGATTCTTGAGTCGACGCATAAAAAATCCATATAAATAAAGTAATACTGTATTTATATGGATTAAGGGCTTTCTTGCAAGGAGATGGGATTGACGAAAGTAAATTTACTAAGTGTAATAAAAGACTCTCAAAAATTGAGAGTCTTTATTAATTATTAAACTGGACAAGTTCACCAAACTGGTTGTCTTCAAGACTTATTCCACGCTGGAGTTGTAGTATCAAAATTTGAAGGTTTCGTAGAAATTTGAGAAACGCACCAAGAACTTAAATCTTCATTAAAGGCTTTAGCATAAGCAAACATATAAGTCATATCTGTAACGCTTATAGTATCAAAAGCTAAAGGTTGATTAAATACATCTGTATTATAGAACATGAAGCTCATGTTAGTCACTTTAGATGTATTAAGACTTATAGATGAATTAAAAGCTTTCGCTC
>JAGXIV010000030.1 GCA_024635485.1 bacterium
TATTTATTGTTCCTCGTATTACTGCGGCCTTTGCAAAAGCTGGTGCAGAGCTTCCTGGACTGACGCAATTTATTGTTGCAGTTTCAAACTTCTTTATTTCGAGTTGGTACAAGCTTATTATTGGGATCGTATTCTTTGTAATACTTATGAAGCTTTTTAAAATGACTTATACAGGACAACTCTTTTTTGCAAAATTATCATTCCATGCTCCTATATTTGGACTCGTAGTTCGACAATCAAATATTATCTACTTTATTAAATCTTTTACTATACTCCTTGATGCCTGAGTTCTTCTTCTTGAATCTATTAAGACCTCAAGTAAGGTAGTACCAAATATGCTCTATAAAAGAGAAATAATACGAATTAAAAATGAAGTTGAGGTTGGACTGACTATGTCTAAATCTCTCGGACTCAATCTAGACTATGATACAAATGTTTACCTCAATAAGCTCTTTTCAGAAGAATTTGCTTATGTTGTAAGTACGGGGGAAGAAACCGGAACACTTTCAGGTTCACTTAAAAAGATTGGTATAAACTACAATAATGAGCTAAAAAGATATATTGGAAATATGTCCTCTATGATGGAGCCTATTGTTATTGTTATTGTTGGTGCACTCGTTGGTACTATTATTATCGGTATTATGATGCCATTTTTCTCTATGGGTGAAGTTGCAAAAAATCTATAATACTTTGGATATCTCGTTTTTATATAATCCAATTGAATAAAAAACATCTCTATAATAGAGATGTTTTTTTCTTACAGTTCTATTACACAACATTTTTAAAAACATTTATTATCAAATGCAAGGTGAAAGAGACGTTAAAAATTGATTTTAGTCAAGCTCGTGATACTATCTGTTACAGCTAAATGCGAAAGTGCTTAGCTTTAAGTTCTGAAACTTAATTTTATTTTATTTGTGTAACTTTCTTTCTTTATGAAAAAAGTACAAAAAGGGTTTACCCTTGTTGAGCTTATCGTTGTAATTACGATTCTTGCTATTCTTGGTACAATTGCATTTATATCTCTTCAAGGATATTCTCAAGATGCTAAGAACTCAAAGGTTACTTCTGACCTAAGAACTCTTACTTCAGCAGTTGAAACTGGGATCAGTGATGGTACAGTTACTCTTAGTAATATCGTTACTGATACTACAGCTACTGTTGGAACAGCTAATCAAGTTGGTTCTGGAAGTATATTCTACTCAGGAGCTTTAGTTCAAACTACTGTCGGTGGAACTAATACTTCAACAGGTGTAACCTATAGTGTAGGTACTGTAAATTTTGCAGCACTTCAACAAAATGGTGATAACTTTAAATATGCAGTTGGAAATGTAACTCAACCATATGTTATCGCTATTCTTGCTGACGGTGATGTTGATGACAACACTGCTACGAATGATAATTACGCTGTATATCAAATTGCAGGACAACTTCCTACTTCTCTTGATGCAGAAAAACAAATGGCTATTACTGGTAACTTCTATCCACTTGATGGAAGTGCAATTACTGGTCTTATAGCTCCAAATGGTGCTGCTCCTACTGGTGCAACAAATAATCAAATAGTTACTGGTGGAGGTCTTGCTTACTAATTGAGTATTTTAGACTTTTAGTCTAAATAATAAAAAGACTCTCGAATTTTCGAGGGTCTTTTTATTGTCCTTTTATTTTACATTCTTTGCTCTAAAATTATTCTAGGATTATTGGCAAACTTGACCCCTTCTTCCTCCGTAATTTCTCATGTTTGTATAAGCTTGAGAATATCATCTTCCAGAAGTTGCATTCCATCTCGCTTCCCCATTTGCATAGCAGTTGGGATTTGATGAATATCATTTTCTCGAATGAGGTTTGAAACAGCACTATTATTAAAGAGTACTTCTTTCACCATATGTACTCCTGTTCCATCTATTTTGGTTAAAAGTCTTTGTGAGAAAACAGCGACTAAAGCATCTGAAAGCTGCATTCTCACCTGATCTTTTTCTCCTTCCGAAAATATATCTATAATTCTTGAAATTGTTTGAGCTGCACTTCTCGTATGCAGAGTAGAAAATACTAAATGACCAGTTTCAGCTAGGGTTAATGCCATTTCTACTTCTTGCTTACTTCTCATTTCCCCAAATAATATTACTTGAGGAGCTTGTCGCATTGCACCTATAAGTGCTGTTTCATAATTCGGAACATCTTTCCCTACTTCTTTTTGTTCTACAATCGATTTTTTATGTTTATGAACATATTCTATCGGATCTTCTATAGTAATTATATGTTTTTTATAGTTGGTATTTATAAAGTTAATCATGGCTGCTAAAGTTGTAGTTTTTCAAGAACCAGTAGGTCCAGTAATAAGAATAAGTCATTGACCTAACTTTGTAACATCTTTATAAATATCAGTCAGTCAGAGACTCTCTATATCAGGAATTTGAGAATTGAGAAGTCGTACCACAATCATATAGTTCCCCATTTGAAACGAAAGATTTCATCTAAATCTCGCTCCTGCAAATCAAAATGCGAAATCCAAATTTTGTTCTCTCTCAAGTTTTTCCATTTGTCACTCATCAATAAGTGATTGAGCAAACTCAAAAGTATCTTTCCAACTAAATTCTTCCATATCTTCATCAATACTCGTAATTTCACCAGAAATTTTAATTGCAGGGAAAGTCCCAACCGTGATATACATATCACTTCACTTATTGTCTATCATCACTTGCAAAAGTTGGTCACGAATAGGATGATCAGATTTAATAACATTATCCATAAAAATTTTATTTAAAAAAAAGAAGTGTTCTATAGTATTAGAACACTTCTCTTGAGTTAATACAAGTATTTAAGCAACTTGCATTTTTTTTCTTCGTGCAATATAGTAAAAACTATTTATAAATAATGTTGCAAGGATAAGTACCCAAGTTGCAGCACCTGTATCTGGTGTACCAGTAGCTGCAAGAGCTACTTCTTCTATATTAGACTCATCTTGTGCATTTTCAAGAGATACTTCTTCCCCCGCAGCGTTCAGTTCTACATCTCATACTGTTTCAGTATCAATTTGCATAACATCAAGACTTCCCTCTGCTTCAACATTTGTATCTATTACTTGAGCTCAAGAAGCAGAAAGTTGATCATTATCAGTAGAAGTTTGAGTATCTGCACTAGATTCTATAACTGGAGTTGTAAAATCATAGATACCTGTATCAAATTCTAAGTAATTTCCATCTACATCTTTCATATCGATTATCATCAGAATATAATCTTGTTCTGATATCAGTGTAGGTTCAAGTGTAATGAGGATTTCAGCATCATCATAGTTTACTTTTTGAATATTTGTAACCGTACTTTCAGCAAGTAATTTAAATTCGTAGATTCCTTCAGAAAGTTCTTGATTATAGCTTACTGAAATAGTTCTATCATCAACAATTTCAATCATACTAATATCTTCATCTTGGATACTAGATATATTTTCTTGAATAAATCATTCTACTCCAGCTGGAGTTTCAAAATCTATACTACCTTGAGTCCCAGCAAGAGTCAAAAGACTATATTTTGTGTTTGGTTGAAGTGGATTTTCAAGAAGAATATCAATCTTTTTAGTATCTGAATCTGAAAGTAAAGAACCTCTCAATTTCATATCATTTAAAATTGTAATTTCAGCATCAACATCTCCAACTTTTACATTTGGATTATCTGACAGAGTTAATGACAGTGTATTTTCATCTAGAACATCAATTTTTTCTACTCCAAGTGGTCCAGAGTAAGTAATTTGTATTAATGCAAAAAGTGTTGCAAGAGATACAAGTATTTTTCATAGGTGTTTCATATTTTGTAAATTAGTTTTTAATATATGACTACACAAATATTAAAACACATATTTTACAAAGTGTCAAAAAAATGAATAAGATATTTTAATAATATACTATTATAAAACTTGTGAAAATAGCAAGTATCCCATATAAGCGAGATAGAGAGCTACAAATATAGCTCATTCTATTCTGGTAATGAGTCACTTCTTTCATATGAATAGAAGCATGATAATAAGAAGAGAGATAGAGCTTATTTCTACTAATATATCAATAATAAGATTATCAGATACAGGAAGGTTCGCTACACTTCAAGTAACTCACAGAACAAGTAATATATTAAATATATTACTTCCTACCACATTTCCAATAGCAATATCTGATTGTTTTTTGAGTGATGCAACAATAGAGGTTACAAGTTCTGGAGCTGATGTACCAAGGGCAACTACAGTAAGACCAATGACTGTCTCTGAAATATTAAACGAAAGAGCGATATTTCTCGCAGAATTCACGAGTAAATCAGCACCAATGCTTAGTCCAACAAGTCAGAGTAAGACGAATCAAATTGATTTTCATATTGATTGACTCTCATCTACAGAGACTTCTGATGTAATTTCTTTTGTATTTCGAGCTAAACCAAAAGTATAAGAAAAGAATATTATAAAAAATAAAAGAAAAATAAGACTCTCTCCTCGTGTTAAGATATTGATAGCTTCTCCTGAAAAAAATACATCAAAGGCTAAAAAAAGGAGTGCCAATGAAGCTATAAGTGAAAAAGGTACTTCTTTATATATAGTAGAGTTTTTTGCCTGTAGAGGATACACCATTGCAGCCACTCATAGTACCAGCAAGGTATTAGCTATATTTGATCCTATAACATTTCAGAGCGCTAACTCTGTTTGTCATCGAAAGGCTGAGAGTATATTTACAAAGAGTTCTGGAGCTGATGTCCCAAATGCTACGATAGTGAGACCAATAACTAATGGAGAGATTCAAAGTTTAGAAGCAATATTTGAAGCTCCAGAAACCAAAACATTTGCTCATTTTATGAGGACGATAAATCAAAAAATGAGATAGAGATAATCACTTCAAAAAAAAGTAGGAAGATAATTCATAATTTTATTTTAATAAATTTGTATCAATATATGATTGTAATATACACTGAGCAGCAATATCATCTCTATGATCTGAAAATCATTCATCAGCAACAAAGCTAGAAAATCTTTCATCATGTCAGATACACTGTTTACTTGGAAAAGCAGCTTGAAGTTTTTGAATAAATTTCAATGTCTTATCAAGTTGCTTCGTATCTTTTCCATAAAGATCATATGGAAGTCCAATGATGATTTTTTGAACGGCTGGACTAGACTTAAAGAATTTTTGTAAATACGAAATAATCTCAACTCGTGGAACGACTGTTTGAGCAAAAGCTATATTTTGTTCTGAAATTGCAATTCAAACACGTTTATCGCCTACATCTAAAGCAATAATTTTCATACTTTATTTATTTAGCAATTATTCGTACGATTGCCTTCGTTGCAAAGTTAGATCCCATATCAATATAAATATCATGGTCTCCTAAAGTTTTAAGGGAAGAATGGACACCTCAAAAATCTACATGTTTTTTTCAAATGGGAAACCTAAATTTTTGTGTTATAAATTCAGCAACATCTTTTGGGTGGATACTTCCATGAACTTTTTCACCAGAACATGGAAGACTAAATTCAAATACCTTTCATGTGAGAGCATCTATAATTTCTTGTTTTCCTCAGAGAAGAGTTCGTCTATCAGATTCTTTTTTTTGTTTTTCTCATTTCAATTTCAAAGCAACTTCATCAGTATATGGTTCAGCAAGTTTTTTTGGAAACAAGAAATTAGAGGCATATCCAGATGATACTTCTTTTATTTCTCCTTGTTTTGCGACGTGTAATACATGTTTCAAAAATAGGACTTTCATAATTGTTTATGTTAAGAATTTTCGTTGCTTGCTTCTGTATTTTCTAAATCTTTTTGTTCTTGAGTTTGTTCGAGTTCTTCTATAGATATTTTTACCCCAGTTAATTCAGAAGCAAGATGTACATTAATACCTCCTCTTCCAACAGCTTTTGCTCTTTCTCCATATGGGATATATGCTATAAATGAATCTTCATCATCACCTTCTTCTACTCTCACAACAGTAGCAGGAGTGAGTGATCTACTTATAATATCTCGAATATCATCAGAATTAGGGATGATATCTATTTTTTCACCACTGAGTTCCTCCATTACTGCTTTTACTCTCATACCTTTTTGTCAGATAAGTGTTCCAGCTGGGTCTATTTCTTCATATGTTGAGCTAACAAGAAGTTTAGTTTTTACTCCTGGATGACGAACAACTGCATCAATTGTTACCACTCATTCAGCAATTTCAGGAACATATTCAGCAAATATAGCAGGAACAAGCTCTGCTCTTTTTCTCGAAAGCACTACTTTTGGAAGCATATTTTCTTCTTTACTTACTTCAGCTATATACAAATAAAGTCTATTATCCGCAACATAACTGTCTCGACTAACTTGTTCTGATTTTGGAAGCGTTACTTGATTTCCGTTATAATCAAATACTACTTTTCATCCTTCTACCATATCTACTCTCATATTTACAACTTCCCCTTCTTTTCCAACAAATAAATCATAAATTTTTTCTTTTTCACTATCAGCTACTTTTTGAATAATGACTTGTCTCGCAGCTTGAGAAGCAATTCTCCCAAAGACATCTCCGTCTTGTGCGAGAACTTCATCTGTAACATCGATTTCTATGATATCACCTTCTTCATATTCATCTGCATCATCTCAAAGATCTTCAAATCATATTTCTGTACTTGGATCTTCGACAACTTTTACTACTGTTTTTTCAACAGATATTTCAAGTTCCCCTGATTCAAGGTCAAAATGTACATTTACATTTTCATCTTTATTTCAAAAATCTTTTTTATATGCAGTTTTGAGTGCTGCTTCTATAATTTCAACAAGCTTTTGTTTTGGAAGCTTTTTTTCAGCAGCAATCATATTAATAGCAGCCTGTATTTTTTGTATGTCTAGCATAGTAAGTAAAAATTAATTATAATATTTTTAAAAGAAAACGAAGACTTGTTTCCAAATCTTCGTTCTTTTCTCTCTTAAAACTTAAGGGTATTATAAGGTTTTTTTTTAAAATCAAAAATAAAATTTTCATTTTATATATGATTACTTTTTCTTTCGTAGGAAACTTGGAATATCCAAATCTTCACCATCTCTCATATTTCCTGCTTCAGGTTTTGCTTGAGTCGGTTGAGCTGGAAGAACTCTAGAATCTGAAATACTTCTTTTCCCAAATCATCCACCTTGTCCTCCTCCTCTCATTTGTTCTGATTTTTGATCAATATATTTTTTGTTACTGTTTTCATCAAAACCAGTAGCCACAACTGTGATTTTTATTTCTCCTTCATAATCCTCACGAATAGTAGCACCAAATATAATATTTGCGTCACTATCTACTGAGTCAGTAATAACTTTTGCAGCTTCATCAACTTCAAACATTGATAAGTCAGTTCCACCTGTTATATTGAAGAGAAGCCCTTTTGCTCCTGCAATAGATAAATCTAAAAGTGGACTATCTATGGCACTTCGAGCAGCTTCAATAGCTCTATTTTCACCAGAACCATACCCAATACCCATGAGAGCTGAACCTGCTGAATGCATTACAGCTCGTACATCAGCAAAGTCGACATTAATAAGACCCGGTTGAGTAATAAGGTCAGATATACCTTGAACCCCTTGATTGAGAACTTCGTCAACTATAGAAAAAGCATCAAGAAGTGGTGTTTTTTTATCAATAATAGAAAGAATTCTATCATTAGGAATAGTGATCAGTGTATCTACTTTTTCTTTGAGGTTATCAAATCCGTCCATTGCCTTGCTTGATCTATTATGACCTTCAAAACTAAATGGTCGAGTTACCACTCAAATAGTAAGTGCTCAAAGTTCTTTTGCAACTTCAGCAACTACAGGAGCTGCACCAGTACCAGTTCAACCTCCAAGTCCACATGTTATAAATACCATGTCAGCTCATTCTAGAAGAGCTTTTATTTCTTCCCTTGATTCTTCTGCTGCTTTTTTCCCAACATCTGGACTGCTTCAAGCTCCAAGTCCTCCCGTAATCATTTTACCGAGGTTGAGTTTATTATCAGCGAGTGAACTGTAGAGTGCTTGAACATCAGTGTTCATTGCGATGAAGTCAACTCCTTCAAGTCATGCTTCAATCATTCTGTTCACTGCATTATTTCAACCACCACCAACTCCAACTACTTTTATTTTAGCTACTGGAGAAATAGAACCTGAAATTTGAACCTCTTCAGGTCCAGTATTTGTAGATTTTTGTGGTTTACTTGATAATAAATTTTTTAATTTATCGTCTCTTTTAACTGCCATGGGTTTTGTATAAAAAAATGTAAAATATTGGTATTATAAATGTGTAACGTAAGAGTTATGGAAGCATCTTCTTGAAAACTTTTACTATAGAAGAGAAAAATCAGCTTATATTTATATTAAGAGGTGATCTTCTATATGAATATCTATTTCAAAGTATCAGACTCCCTACAACTCAAGAGAACACTGGATCACTAATCGAAGTTTCTGTTAATGATTCTTTTTCTACAGGAAGACCTATAAATACTGGAAGTCGTAAACTTTTTTTTGCGATATCAATGATTCATTGTTGTTTCACAGAACCTCCTACTAAGATAGCTCATTCTGGAAGCATTCCATCTCTTCAAACTTTTTTAAGCTCTTGAGAGATAAAATAGAATATTTCTTCATATCTCGCTGTAACAATTTGAGAGAGATATATGTTAGTAATTGCTCCCTCTTCATTTGGAGCTATATCACTCATGAAGTACTCTTTTTCTTTTGCCACTCATTCTTCAAGTCAGATTTCAGAATATTGAGTTTTGAGCTTTTCAGCAACGTCGATAGAGGTTCGAGCTCACAGAGCAATATCATTTGTAACACTATCCCCTCAAATGGGAATAACGACTGAATATTTAAGTGCCCCTTCTTCATAGACTGTTATTCCAGTAGTAGAAGCTCACATATCTATACATACGACTCACAGTTCTTTTTGTCTTTTTGTAAGAACCCCTTCAGGAGCAGAAAGAAGATTTGGATATATATCATAGATTTCTATTCCCACATCAGCTACTGCTTTTTTTATATTTCCTAGAATATTTTTATTCATAGAAAATATATGTGCAATAACTTCAAGCTTTCGAGCAGACATCCCAATTGGATTTTTTACCCCTTCTTCCAAATCTACAATAAAGTACTCTGGAACTACTTTGAGTATTTCCCTATTTGGAAGATCTACTCAATTTCGTGCCATATCTAGAACCCTGTCAATATCTTCTTGAGAAATTTCATCTCATGATACAGCGATGATTCATTTACTGGTTATCACATCAAATGAAGAAGAATTGAAAGATAAATTTACTCAGGTTACTTGTTCACCTGACATTTTTTCAGCTTCTTCAAGAGAATTATCTAAATTAGATTTAAATTCCTCCATATCAAGGATGTTTCATTTTCTAATTGCATGAGAATTTGATACTCATACACCCAGTACATGGAAATCTCGAGATTTTTCTTCAGCGAAGCTTCAAACGATTGTTCTGATTTTTGAACTTCCAATATCAATGGAAGTAATTATGTTTTCCGATGCCATAAAAAAATAAATGTTAAGTTGCCTGATTAAATTACTGTTCTCTTTTTGTATACGCTTTACGTGTCTTTAATTCTAAGATATCTAACATTTCACTCACTCTTGAACACTTAAATTATATTTCGTTTTATATGGGAATCAAAGGGAGTTACTAAAGTCTTGTTGAAAACAAAAAAGTAAGCCTGTTTTTTGCAATAATAAACAAGAAATGATAGACTTAGAGTATATTAGTTCTAATTTTGTTTATGAAATTACTTCGTTATCTTATAAGTGTACTATTATTTTTTCTATTAGGACTATGATGTGTCTCAATTTATTTGCTCGCCATCACGCTACAACAACTTAATTTTGTAAGTATTTCTTGGCTTGTACTCATTGTTTTATCAGAATATCTCCTCATTAGATGAACTTTTTATATATTTTATGACAAGCCTATTCAGGTTCTTGAACTCACTATTAAGAAATTTCTTGTTGGCTCACTGAAAAATGAAGAGATTTTATTTAAAAAAACGATAAATCCTCATTTAAATTATGTATTATTCTTTTTTAGAAAGACACTCAGTACCCTTAAAAATATTAAATCAGAATTTATTCATGGAAAAGAAATTAAATCAGAAGTAGATTTTGCAGCTGAAATACAAGATAAACTCTTTCACAAGAATATTCCTCCTGTTCCTCATTTAGAAATTATTGCCAAATCTCTTCCTGCAGCTGAGATATGAGGAGATAGTTTTGATATTATTCCTCAAGGAGAAAATTATTATATATATGTATGAGATGCAACTGGTCATGGAGTTGGAGCTTGATTTATTATGATGATGGTAAATGCTCTAGTAAGTGGTTTTTCAAAAGTGAGTCATAAATGAAATCAAATACTATCACTCACCAACGATATAATTAAACCTCGAGTAAAAGCCAATCTCCTTATGAGTATGCTTTTACTACGATGGAATGCTACTGAAAAGCGTATTTATATGACTTGAGCAGGACACGAATATCTTATGGTATATAAACATGCTCAAAATAAGTGTTTTAAAATTAAGTCATGATGAGTCGCCCTTGGAATGACAAAAAATATACACAAACTTCTCCAAGAACGTGAAATATCCTTTGAAGAAAATGATATATTAGTTCTTTATAGTGATGGAATTACGGAAGCAATTAACCAAAATAAACGAGATGGGAATGAAATTATGTTCGGAGAAGACAGGCTCGTTCAAGCAATAGAAAAATCACCAAATATTGGAGAAATGAATATCAAAACAGCACGGTGAGTTTTTAAAAATATTTCTATAGAACTCTCACACTTTATGTGATACAAATATCTTCAACTAGATGATATCACACTTGTTACGATTCAATATATCTCTCCACAATATAAAAAAGAAGATGATTGTAGTGAAATTATGTCAGATGAACTCGTTACAGATTGGAATTGGCATAAATAAATTACAATTTTCTCATTATTAAATTTATTTGTAAAGCATATATACATTGCGCTTCTTTACAAATAGCTGGGCGTTCGTACTATAAGGGCTAATATTCAATCCCTTATTTTTATTTTAGTGAACCGACAAGAAAAACTCATCGAGCTCGTAGGAAAAAGATATACCTGAGATGTTTCAGGATTTTTACCAGCCAAAAAGGATGATTCAAAAAGTAAAAAAACAAGTGAATCAAAATCTTCCACATCTGAAGAAAATAAACAAATACTTGCTGCAGAAAAAGACTATAAAGAAGCCCTTGCATATGTAAAAGATGCTATTTCTCCTGCATTCCTCAAAGTATATCAAGATAAAATCAGAATAAATAACACCTTTGCAAAGACGTTTTTTGTGTATTCTTATCCAAACTTTTTAGAAGGTAACTGGCTCTCTCCAGTTATAAATTGGGATGTTAAATTTGATATGAGTTTATATGTCTATCCAATTGAATCAGCCTTTGTACAAAAATATTTACGAAAAAGACTGACTCAGCTTCATTCAGAACGAAGTATCAATGCAGAAAAATGACTCATAAATGATCCTGGACTTGAGGCACAAATACAGGATGTTGAAGAGTTACGGGCAAAACTTACTCGTGGAATGGAGAAATATTTTCATATGGGACTCTATATTACTGTCTATTCAGATACCGAAGAATCTCTTAATAGAATAGGAAAAGATATAGAAACTATTTTAGCTTGAAGAAATGTCCTACAAAAACAAAGTTTCCTTCGAGCAGAGCAATGATTTATTTCAACAGGACCATTTGCGAAAGATGATCTTTGAGTGTATAGAAATATCTCTACCTGAGGTCTTTCTACAACTTTTCCATTTTCAAGCTCTACCCTATCTCATGATGATGGAATATTATATGGAGTAAATACCCACAATAATTCTCTTATTTTATACGATAGATTCAAATCTGAGAACGCAAATATGGTCGTTTTTGCAAAATCTGGGTCTGGGAAATCCTTTACAGTAAAACTTGAGATTCTCAGAATGCTGATGATGGGAATTGATGTAATTGTTATAGATCCTGAAAATGAGTATAAACCACTGGTAGATACCGTATGAGGAAGTTATCTCGATGTGAGTCTCAATTCAAACGAACGTATCAATCCATTTGATTTACCCCTTGGAATGAAAGATCATGAAGAAAAACCTTGAGATCTTCTGAGATCATCAGTTATTAATCTCTTGGGACTTATGAATCTCTTGCTTGGAAAAATGACTTCTGACGAAGAATCACTTATGGAAAAAGCACTCATTACAACTTATTCACTCAAAGGTATCACGATTGAAGATGATAATATTGAATGAAAAGAAATTCCTATAATGCAGGATCTCAAAGATGTCTTAGAAACTATGGATGGAGCGAATTCACTCGTTACCAGAATGGAAAAATATACTACAGGTATTTTTGCATGAATATTTTCAAAACGTACAAATATTGATCTCAAAGAATGACTTCAAGTTTTCTCTGTTCGAGACCTAGATGATATTCTCAGACCAACAACCATGTATGTTATTTTGAATCATATTTGGAATAAAGTACGAAGTTCAAATAAAAAACGAATCATGGTTATAGATGAAGCTTGGAATATAATGCAGCACGATGACTCTGCAAAATTTCTCTTTGGACTCGTGAAACGTGCTCGTAAATATAATCTTGGAATCACTACTATCACTCAAGATGTAGAAGACTTTGCGCAAAGTAATTACGGTAAACCTATTATTTCAAACTCTTCTATTCAGCTTCTCTTAAAACAATCCAGCGCCTCAATAGATGCACTTCAAAATATTTTTAAACTGACAGAACAAGAAAAATATATCTTGCTCAATTCAGCAGTAGGACAATGACTTTTCTTTGCCTGAGCAGAACATGTAGGGATACAAGTTCTTGCCTCATTTTATGAAGAGCAAATTGTATCAACAAATCCAAACAGATAAGTTATAAAATTACTGGATTCATACACAAAAATCATAAAATAAAGAGTATTATTACTTCACTATGTTCTATGAATAATCCAAAATATATATTACTCATTTCTTGACTGATTTCAGTCCTTTTATCTACTATCATAAGTGTTGTGCCTATTTGAAGCTATGATCAAGCTCAAGTTTCAAATATGTTTCACACGCTTATCACTCCAGCGAGTTATGCATTTTCTATTTGGGGGCTGATGTATCTTTCATGGATTATTCTGTGAGTCTATCAAGCTTTTTTTGCAAAGGATGTGATTCAAACTAAAAATGCCTCACTTCTTGCAGCAGCTCAAATCATATCTTCTCTCTGGCTTCTCCCCTCTCAATTTCTCTATATATGAACCAGTCTCATAGTGATGTATATTGTTTTATATATTCTCAGTCTCAATTTTCTCCTTTCACGAAAAGAACACAAATATTTTAAATATACTGTGGATTTATTTTTAGGGTGGATTATCGTAGCATCTCTTGCTAACACACATCTCACACTTGTAGCCTATAATGTATACTTCTACCCAGTATTTCTTAGTGTTGCTTCACTCTTAGCAGGTACATTTATTGTTCTCTATTTGTATAAAAAGTATGCAAGTATGATTCCATCTTTCGTATTTTTATGGGCAAGTATAGCAATTATAGCATCAAATAAACCAGCAATAATTGACCAAGTATCTGCATTATGTATTCTCACAATTTTATGAGTACTTATTGTTTCAAATGAAGAAGTTTTAAATAAAATTATAAAAAAATCATATATGAAAAATACAAAGAAATAATTTGCAATTTTTAGTATTATTTATACAATCACCCTGCTTCTAAAATCCTATGCCCTCTCAGGAAATAGGTAAAAATATATGTATTTGGGGGAAATGAAATTAACCCGTCAATCCGTCACTTAAAAATATATATATATTTCATTCATCATAGAGCACTTGTGGCTCTCTTATTTAGAATAATTTTGAACAATTATGGCAAAAAAAGAAGTAAAAGGATATATAAAATTACAAATCAAGTGAGGACAAGCTAATCCAGCTCCTCCAGTAGGTCCTGCTCTTGGTCAATACGGAGTACCTATTCAAGAATTTACATCTCAATTCAACGAACGAACAAAAGATAAAATGGGAGTGAAACTTCCTGTTGTAATTACTGTTTTCGAAGATAGAACATTTACTTTCGTAGTAAAACAACCACCTGCAAGTACACTTATTAAAGGAAAATTGAATCTAAAATCAGGTTCTAAAATACCTCAAAAAGAAAAAGTAGGTCACTTAAAATTTGATGATCTTAAAGCTCTCGCTGAAGAGAAACTTCCAGATCTCAATGCATATGATATCGCTGGAGCTATGAAAACTCTTATGGGTACAGCTCGAGCAACAGGAGTTACTACTGACATAGATGATATGACTTTAGAACAACTCAGAGCTAAATTAGCTGCGTAGGCTCTATAAAAAAATCAAGAGCTTCGTCTCTTGATTTTTTTATTGTATTATATTCTAATACTCTCTTCTCATGGAAAAAAATATAAATATGACTTGGGTTATAAGTGTTGTACTCTGGTTTTTCTTCGGTATGTTTGGAGTACATAGATACTTTAATGGTAAGATAGTATCAGGAATATTAATGTTAATTACCTTTGGCTGATTATGAATATGGTGGCTCATTGATGGAATAGTTCTCGTACTTGGAAAATTTACAGATGGAGAAAATAAATATATACCTATTTATAAAAACACTCCTATTACTTCTCAAATAAACTCATAAAAGAAGCTATCTTCTTTTATATGTTCTCATCGTCTAATGGTTAGGATGCGGCCTTCTCAAGGCTGAGATCGGAGTTCAATTCTCCGTGGGAATACCAAAAACATAGTAAAAAAATAAAGCCCTGATTAGGGCTTTATTTAATACAAAAAATTCTAATCTATTTCCTTAAAATTCCTTCCAGTTCGTTAAGAGCATTTTCTATCAACTTTTCATTATCTTTGAGTTCCTGCATAATCTCAGTTGGTTTTCTAATTTCTGCTTCTGCTTTCTTATTTGGATTCTTTGCTGAAATATCAAAGTCTTTTATATCTTCGATATTCACTATCCATGAATTATCTCAGAGCTCTCGTTTTTTGAGAAGTGCTGGAATATGTTCTAATTCACTGTATTGCAGAGGTTTATTTTTCGTCAGTTTTCTATCGAGATTGATTTCATAAAACCATATATCTTTGGTGCTTCCTTCTCGGTCAAAGAATATAACATTGGTTTTTACTCCAGAATATGGAAGAAATACTCCTGCAGGAAGTGAAACAATACTATGCAGGTTAAAATCCTCAAGCATTATTTTCTTAATTTCTTGAAATGCATTTCCCGTATTGAAGAGCACTCCTTCAGGAATAACAATTGCTGCCTTACCTGAGAGCTTCATATACTTCATAATATGCTGCAAAAAGAGCATTTCTGTAGCGTTTGATTTTATCGGAAAGTTTTGTTGAATCGTGTCTTTTTCTTTTCCTCCAAACGGTGGATTAGCAAGGACAATATCAAACCTATCTTTTTCTTGAATCTGTCTTACATCTGTAGTCAGAGTATTTTTCTTGATAATATTTGGATTTGAGATTCCATGAAGAATCAAGTTCATCACTCCCATAATATACGCAAGTCCTGTTTTTTCATTCCCAAAAAAGCTTTCTCTTTTCAGGAATTCAAGCTGCTTTTCATTCATATCTTGCTCCACCATATAATCATATGCTTGAATCAAGAATCCTCCACTTCCCACAGCAGGGTCATAGACTGTTTGCCCCACACGTGGATCTACTGCATGGACCATCATCTTAATAATACTTCTCGGAGTATAAAACTCACCACTATTTCCTCCATCACTTCCCATACCATGAAGGAGGTCTTCATAGACTTGTGAGAGTTCAAAGAGGTCTTCTGATTTCTGAAAACTCAGGTCATCAATAATATCGAGTATTTCTCTCAAAGTATGTCCTGAATCAATACGATTATCTACAAAAGAAAATATCTCTCCTATCTTGTATCTGAGTGTATGATAATCTTCGTTAATTCCTCTGAAAGATTTGAAGTATGGAAAGAGTTCATTATTCACAAAGTCTTTGAGATCGTCACCTGAAGTCTGTTTATTCACTCCATGAGCCCAGCTCTTCCATCTGTATTTTTCCTCTATCGTATAGTTATAGCTTCGTCCATCAAGCAGCGCATTATCTGCCTCACGAGTCTCGAAATCATCAAGAAACTTCAAAAAGAGTATCCAGCTAATTTGCTCGGTATAGTGCATCGCTCCCGAGATTCCATCATCTCTCCTGAGTATATCTGTGATTCTTGCGATTTGTTGTCTCATAGTTTCGTAGATTAGATATTATTCACTTACCAGCCTCCCCTCAAATGCATCTCTCAGCAAACTCTGTTTCATCTCCCTCAGACTTGCTATCTTTTCCTCATAGTTTTCTTTCAGTCTCTTGTTTCCCTCAAACACCTTATCCAAATGTTCCACAATTTCTTTTTGCTTTTCGAGAGGTGGAAGTGGGATTTTTATTTGTTTTAGAATTTTAACTGAAGCTACATTTTTTATTGCTGCTCATTTTGAATATTTAGTAATTTCATCTTGAAAAACTATACTCTCCATAAAAAGTTTTAAATACCTATTTGTAAGCTCTTTTTTTGACTTTAAAGCTAATAATGCTTGGTTTATAATTCATTTCTTGATTCATTGTGGAACAATCGAGACTTTTCACATCGTTCAAGAACAACTCATTATTAAGTTTCAAGGTTTTAATTCAAATCTCTTCATTTCATTAAACTTTTCTTCATCAATAAAATATCTAATTTCACTATATTGATTTCATATAGCATGCATTTGCTCATAAATAGCATATCAAGATTTCTTAAATATTTCCTTTTTTAAACTTCCTCAGAATGGTCATCTAACAAAATCACAAACCTCTCAAAAAATAGCTTCTTTAAATTTATTATCTCAAAAAAATTCCTCAAGCACACTCATCCCAAGCTCCTCAACATTCTCAAGATTCTTCTGTGCAAGCTCTATATTTGCATCTATCTTTTCAAAGGCTGTATCGAGTTTTTGCACGATTGCTTTTTGGGTTGAGAAAGGTGGGAGAGGGATTTCCATATTCTCTAAATCTGTATTTTTTAAATTTAGAATATTTACTCACTGAGAAAAATTATAAATATAGTTCTTGTAATAATCAGAAACTAAAAAGTATCAAATATAATTTATATTGTTTTCAGAATTCAATCTGAACATACTACAAAAAGCTCAAAAAGAATAGTTATCAAGTTTCGGAATAATAGTATTTTTTCAAACTAGATGTTTACTTCAGCTAGACATACAAAAAATTATATCATTTTCTTCTAGAACTTTTTCCTCCTTTATAAAACCTTTTGGAAGGTATTGTAAGTCATTTAAGAGAAGTCCTTCATTTATATTATTTGCTCTAAGCAAAGAAACACATCATTTTTGATATTCAGGTAATAAATCTCATTTACTATAAGTAATTCATCTTAAAAAGATTCATATTTCTCAGAGTTTTTTTAGTGGGTATGACATAGATTTTTTATGTTTTTATTGTTACTCTTATTATATGTTTTTTGGCTTAAAGTAAAAGAGAGATACTGTATTTTTATTTATTTTTACTTTTTAGCCAAAGTAAAAATACTCCAAGTGAATATATACATATTCTTAAAAATGAGACTGTTATTATTCATATAAATATATTAAAATAAATATATTCAAATATGTTCGAAAAATTTTTTAAAATAAATGTGAAACTTCAGAATATTACTAAATAAAGAACATAAGAAATAGAAATTTTTACGAATTGAGAACTTCTTTTAAACCTATTTATTTTCTCTGAATTTGAAAAAATAAATATAGATGGTAATCAAGCAATTACAGTTATAAATTCAGGTATTTCAATATAATTATAAGGAATATTTATATATAAAAGAAAGAAAAAAACTACAAGAAAAAAATCAACAATAATAATATGAGAAAAATATTTGTCTGTAGTATAGTATAGTATCTTTAAAAGACTATTCATATTGTGTTAATTTATGAAGTTCATCTTTATTGGTATTGAATGAATCCTTCATTTTATTGAAAATATCATCTTCGTCTATTTCTCTACTCTTTCATAACTTTACTACAGTTATTTCAGTCTTAAATTTATCTTGTAAAAAATCATAAACTTTTACTTTATTTTCACTCTTACTTAATGCTCTTACCTTAAATTCATTAAAGTTTTTTCAAATTTCATATCATATTTTTTCAAGTTCATTTTTTAATTCGTCTGCATTTTGTAATATAGGTTTTCTAGATCTTTTTTCTGCTTTCAGAGTTACAGTAATTTCTCATGTATCTCAAAATTGATAGCTGTTAAAAAAAGCACTAAATATTGAATTATCTTCTTTTGGAAAGTTACCAATATGTGTTTTTGGTATTGAAAATGTAAAAGATTTGATTTCCTTTAAGTCATCAATTTTTTCTAGAATTTCATAATTTAAAATAGGCTGTAATTCAACTTCATCTATTCACCATTCAGCATTATTATTAGCTCTATCATTCAAATGCCACTCTAAAGTTCAAAATCTTGGTCAGTAATGATTATATTCTATGAGAAGTATTTCTCTACTAGGGGAATATAAAAAATGAGTAGTCTCAGTAATTCATTCATCAAATTTTAATCATATATCTGTAAGGTTTTTATCTCACATTTTCCCTTTTTTTGGAATACCATTCATTCTCATTCATGACATAACTCAAAACACAAAGCCATCTTTTTCTTTTAAATCTCTTAAAAAAACTCTTTCATCATCAAAACTTTTACTAGTATACATATCGTCTCATACAAGAGAATTTATATATAGTAATATGTCTCTTAGTGAACCTGTATTTTTTGTCTTGATTTTAAAGAAAGAAATATTTCTCTTGGCTGTAAGTACTTTTTGAACCATATAATTTTATTTAAATTTTAAACTTATTTTTATACTTTGAATATTTTCACTACTTGTATCTCCTTGTAATCGCTTACTAGTACTTGTATCTGTATCAGATGTATTTTTAAGAAAGCCCCTATTCTCTGTTCGTATTTTATCTGCTTTTGTTTTTAATCCGCTACTTGTGAGTCAGAAACGACTCTCGAGTTTACTTCAATCACTTTTAATTACAGAGGCAGTACAATATATTGCTTCTTCAATCTGTTTTGGAGAATACTTTGCTAGAGATTCTTCGATAAGTTGTTTTTTAGTAATTTTTGGCATATTTATAAAAATTTTAAGTAATAATTTTTCAAGATAATCTAATCAGTAGAACTAAATAAAGGCTTATTAACTAAATCGACATTTAACAATTTTAATTTAGGTTTTTTATATTCATTTTCTCTTAATATTTCAGCCTCTAACTTCAATATTTTACTTTCTCAATAGTAACTTATATAGTTTTCTGTTGTCTCTCAATATGGAAGATTCACAACGAATAGAAAATCCTCTCAATGCTTATTTTTAGTTTGTACCATTTTTCAATCAATTTTTACAAGTTGAGTTTTAAACTTCATAGTTTCTCATTTATTACTTTGCATAGCTGTAAAACTTCCTAAAAACTCATATTTTTGCCCATTAACTAAGAATGGTAAAATTTCACTTCATTCTCCTAAAAATAAATTTATATTTGAAGAGTTAATTATACTTTCCTCATTACCAATTTTGATACTTTCAATATCATCGTTAATAATTGGTTCTAATAATTCTTTAGCTTTTCATTTATTTATAACTGTATTTTTTAACTTTTTTAAGTACTTTCATTTAACATGAATTCAATCTAAAACAATTTCCTGCCCATCATTTGAATTATCAATAGAAACATTATTTTTCAATTTCTTATTTACTATAAAATAGTAAATTTTTTCTAATAATTTATCTAAGATTTTCAAACTATAATGAGTTCAAAATCAAACTCAAATTCAAGAACTTACAGGATTCTGCCTTCAATAAGCCTCTATTGATTCCCAAATAGTTTTTACATTAACCTCAGCGTTTAATCAAAAAGTATTAACAATATTTTCTTGAACATAATTAAAAATTTCTAAGTCAACTACTTTTAAAATATCTAAAAATGTATTTGGAGTTAAAAATAACTCTAATAATTCATATTGAAAAATAATATCTATTATGATACTTCATTTTCGTATATCATATATTTTTAACTCTACATTTTCTACATTAACATCAAAAGATTTAAAACTTGATTTGATAAATTTTTCGTATCAAGCAAGGGCATTTGATAAGTCTTGAATTTTAATTCAGTCGTCTACATCTCATTCAAATTTTAAAAATGTTGATTCAGTATTCATTTATACTATTTACTATATAAACTTCTCTGAACCTCATAATATGCTTCCACCAGCTTCTCCATTCCTCAAAATTCCTGAGCTATTTCTCGGGCTTGTCATTTTCAATAGAGTTCTATTTTTCTTGAAAGTCTATCTTTTCGGAAATCTAAAATCCCTTGTTTTACGTAGAGAGCAAGGAGAAAATCAAGAAATTCTTGAGCTTTGAGGCTCTCATAATGCTCTATAATTCCCTTTGCATATTCACTTCTCTCTTGTCGATACTTAATATCTGAATCAAATGAGAGATGAGCGAGAATATCAAAAATATCTGAGTTTTCAGCATGAAACATTCGCTTTAAATCATCGAGTTGGTCTTTTTCTATTCCAAGTTTTGCGAGGTTTTCTAAAAGCTCTTGTCTCGTATCAGGATTAGCCCACAACATACGAAGTTGGTGTTCGTCAGTATAGAGTTTTGGAAGCTCTCACACTATTCTTTCTAAAAATGCCTCACTTGATAAGTGTTTTCCCGTTACTGGGTCGAGATAGCGAGTTTCTATATCTATAACTTTCACTTCTCTACTTGGTCAAAGTTTTACTATAAGTTTTTCTTGTTTTTCTCATGGTCCATCTCATGGAATAATCTCTTCATCTCACTCAGGTTTTTCTTTTGGAGTTTTTGGTGGTATATTATCAGGTTCTATTATTTCAATATCTTCCGGAGCACCATCCCATATTTCATCACTAAAATCATTGGTAGCACCCATGAAATCATATATCGTGAAAAAGTCTTTTCCCTCAAAGACTCTAGTTCCTCTCCCAACTATCTGTTTATATTCTACGATACTTCATATATTTCGAACAAGGATAATATTTCGCACATTGAGAGCGTCTACTCAGGTTGTAAGCATCTGAGAACTCGTCAAAATAACAGGAATATCTTTATCATTATCCTGAAAACGTTCTAAATATCTTCGTCCTATTTCTCATTCATTACTCGTCACTCTCACGCAGTAATCAGGATCTTTTACAGATTTGTATTTATTGATACTATCTCGAATACGCAGTGCATGTCATTGGTCCACACAGAAAATAATAGATTTTTCCATTTTTCCTATTTGCTGCAAGATTGTACTTGCAATAATATCGCTCCTCTCTTCTATGATTATATTTCTCTCCATATCAGGAGCATAATACACATCTTTTTTACTACTTCCTGAAACGATTTCATCTCATGAATTAAGAACAAGTTCATCAATATTGAGTTTGATTCGTTTAATCTTAAACGGAGTCAAAAAACCATCATCAATTCAGGCTTTGAGTGAATATTCATAAATAGGAGCACCAAAATATTTATAGGTATCCACATTATCATCTCGTTTTGGAGTCGCTGTCAGACCTATTTGTACGGCACTTTCAAAATACCTGAGAATTTCAGACCAGTTTCCTTGCTCTTTTGCTCCTCATCTATGACACTCATCTATAATAATGAGGTCAAAAAAGTCTTTTTCATATCTATTATAGTACGCTTCTTCAACTATTTCTCCCTCTCAATCATCTCACTGAGCTCATCCAACAAGTGCTTGATATATAGCAAAAAATATATTTGAATTCTTAGGGACTTTTCCTCCTCGTTTTTTGATTTCTACTCCATTGATTTTGAGAATATCTTTTTCCATAGGATTAAAAGTGTTCATTGCTTGATCTACAAGTACATTTCTATCTGCAAGAAAGAGGATTCTCGGTCTTCTAACTCCTATTCCATCAAGGCTCCAACGAGCCTGAAACAGCTTATAAGCCATTTGAAAAGCTATCACTGTTTTTCCTGTTCCCGTTGCAAGCGTCAGAAGAATTCTTTTTTTATCCTCAGCAAGAGCTTCCATAGATTTTTGAATCGCTATTTCTTGATAGTATCTTGGTTTCTTTTCTGAAAGAAGAAAAGGTTCTGAGAGAAGTGCTTGTTTTGTTGTATCTATTTCTCAAAATATCTTTGTATATAGTTCTTCAGGGCTTGGAAAACTTTCAAGTATTTCTCATTTTCACTCCTGTAGGTCAAACTCATATATTCATTTTCCATTTGATGAATACACAAATCGAAGATTTAGGCATTTTCCATATTCTTTTACTTGTTCAAGTCCCTCTGTTATTTCGAGTTCGTATTTTTTTGCCTCTATTATAGCAAGCTTGATTCACTTATGCGTCAGTATATAATCAGCAAATTTTCTTGTTCCTCGTTTTCCTCCAAGTCCTTTTCTTCCATCTGTAAAATAGTGCTCTCTCACGATGTGAGATTCACTCCAATTACTAGATATGAGCTTCGGGTCTATAAACTTACTACGAGTGTCACTTTCTGAATACATACTGTAAGTATTAAAACATATATGTATATACTATATGAATAAATGCTTAAAGCTCAAATTAGAGCTGTATTTTGTATTTAGTGAAATCAGAGTTATAATTATATTATTACTTTTCAAAATCCACCATCATTTATTTCTCAGGAATACTAAACTAGAAAATCACCAGTGAATAATTCAGCAAATTTTGATTTCCTATGAAATAATGATATTATTAAGTGGTACTATGTGTTATATTATAACTCCAAGATATGAGTAAGAAAATAGTTCTAATAATAGAAGATAACGAGGATATTCAAGAAATCTATAAGATACAGTTTGAATCACAATGATTTACGGTTATAACATCATTAACAGGTCTAGATGGAATTGCAAAAACTGTTGAACACTCGCCTGACATTATTTTACTCGATATTATGATGCCTCAAATGGATGGCTTTGAAGTATTAGAAACTATTAAAAACCAATCATCTATTACCACTCCAATTATTGTGTGTAGTAACCTTTCACAAGAATCTGATATAATAAAGACTCATGAACTTGGTGCGAGTCTATACTTAGTAAAATCAGATTATACTTGATCCCAAGTAGTAGAAAAAGTTATTTGATTTTTAAATAAAGCATAAGAGTCTCAGACTCTTATTTTTTATAAGGAATATCAAAATAAAAAATACTTCCCTGAGTGTCTGGACAAGACTTCATATCTATCTTTCCATTCATTCATTCAATAATAGTTTTACATATAGAGAGTCCTAATCCGGTTCCTTTTTGTGTTTTTTGTAGATAATTATCAACTTGTGAAAACTTCTTAAAGAGCTTGATTTTATTTTCTTCTGCGATACCAACTCAACTGTCTGTAATACTCACTCGTAGGAGAGTATCTCACTCAAGTATTTCAGTAGAAATACTTATACTTCCCTTTTCAGTAAATTTATACGCATTTGATATAAGATTATTGAGTACTTGTTTTATTTTTTCTCTATCAAGATAGACCTCTATATCATCGCTTGAATAGGAAATACTTAGACCTTTTGATTCACATATTCTTCTAAAGAATGAATAGACTTCATCAAGTAAATCATGAATATTAAAAGACTCATATTGAAACTTTATTTTTCCAGATTCTAATTTTCCTATATCAAGCATATCATTTACAATATTAATAAGATTATTAATATTAGATTCTATACGCTGAAGATATTTTTTTTGCTGTTCAGTGATACTTCCAAATGTACCCGAAAGAAGGAGTTCATTGTAGCCGTTTATGACAGTCATAGGGGTACGAAGCTCATGTGATGCTATTGAGAGGAATTCATCTTTCATAGCATCTACTTCTTTTTCTTTTGTAATATCACGTTCTATAATCAAGAAAAAAACTATAATATTTTTTGAATTAAATATAGGAGTAAATGAAACATCCGAAATAAATTGAGAACCATTTTTTCTATTTGTTACAAGCTCTTCTTGTATTCACTCTCATTCTCGCTCCAAAAAGGAATAAATATTCTGTATTTTTTGAATATCTTCATGCCGACGAATTGTAGTATATAATGGCTTATTTATGACTTCTTTACGTGTAAATCCTGTAGCTTCTAGAAGTGAACTATTCATAAATACGACTTTTTTTTCAAGATCTACAATTGAAATATAATCTGAGGCATTTTCAACAGCAAGTTGAAATTTTTGGAGTTCAATATTAAGTTTCTTTGTATCCTTTTCTTGTTGTATAATCTTTTCTATATTTTTCTTATCTCTTCGAATAAGTTTCACAAGGTAGGAAGTAAGTTCTGAAATATCTATATGTTTTTTCTTCTTAAAAGAAGATCAGGTATCGAGTTTTGATATAGACTCAAGTAAATCATGGATAATGTTTTCATTTTCTTGAGCATTTTTTTGAAGAATTTCATTTTTTTCAAGCATCTCAGATGAACTAATATCCAAAGATCGTTCCATGAGAATCCTGTCATCTTCAAATGAACGGTATGCGTCAGAAACCGCTACAAAAAAACTATCCATTTTACTGAGTTCTGTTGGACTAAAATCGGATAAATACTTTCATATTTGTCTCTCGAGTAAGCTTTTTAACATACAATATTATATTTCTCAAAATAAAGTAACCGTCATAGTTTGATTATGCAATTGGCAATCGAGAATATCATGCTCAGAAGGTCAAACCTCTCAGTAGGAATAAAATCCACCTATAGCTACTGATTTTCCGATGATTCCACGAATAACCTCTACCTCTTCTTCACTTCTTTGTCACAGTACCAGTTTTCTACCTACACAACTTACAAGCAGCGCAAAAGACGGATTTTTCATTCATGAAATCCCAATATCTGCTGCCTGAGCGGCACCACCTATTATTCTATTAAAGTTCCCCTTCATAAGCTGCGCAATATATCCTTGTGGTACATTTCCTGCAAAGGTAACACTTTTATCATTTTCATTAATTGATAAGAGTGTTCGTACGACACTGGTATCAGAACCTGGTTCATAAATATTGAGAGGAAAAAGTAAACCAGAGCTAGGAAGATCTCTCGCTTGATCTCATAAATAGGTTTTATAAAGATCTAAAATTGGTTTTCCATCCAATTCATAGACTACATTATCCTGAGATTTAGTGACTTTTCGTTTTTGTCCAAAACTATCCCATCATCCAACTGATCATTTCCCAATCTGAAAAGATTCCCCATAAAATCCAACTACGACTATAACTTTTCTTGAGTCTGGTACTCGATTATGTGCCACAAAGGTTTGTTTAAAATCTGCAGAATCTCCAGCAAGTCATCCTGTAAATCCGATTGATGTTCATAATAATTCTTTCATTCCTTGTATAAGAGAAGATCCGTTTACCTGCAATCCATCAGAAAATACAAGTACATGTTGCAGTTCATTTCATAGGAGAGAATTTGCAAGCTCTTTTCATTTATTATGACTCTCAGACATTTCATCGATTTCCGTTTCATGTACGATGATTTGAGTTTTTTCAAAATACAGTGCATTGACTGAGACACTCTCATCTCGTACATATTCCTTATATATTTCACCTGCAGTTGAGACTGTAATAATATGAGCTTCTGGATATCTCTCTCTCACAAAATTATAAATCTCAGAACTACACACAAGAGATGGAGCACTAAATACTAAAACTAATTGGCATTTATCCTGAGGAAAATCATCGTGAGGACTAATATCCCAAGCCCCACCCTGAAATGAAATTTGATCTACGAGCATTTTAATCTGTGAAAAAATAAAAAATTATCTCAATATACATTTTAAGTACACTGTATGTGTCTCTCTTAATAATAGCATAATTAAAACAAAACATGCAAAAAAATGTATTTATTATTAGCATATTTATGTTTATCTATATATTAATTCATAGAAACACTCGATAAATATAAATCATTTTTTGTAATAATATATTGGGTATCTCGTCCTATTTGTAATAATATCCCCTTTCATACGTCCTAATGAATACAAATCATAATGAAATAATAAAAGAGCTCTACGATAGTACGGTAGATGGTCTCTATAGATTTGCTTATTTTAAGTTACAATCTCAAGAAGAAGAAATATGAGATCTCATACAAGAATCTTTTTATAAACTCTCACTTGAATTAAAATCTTGAAAAAAAATAGATAATCTGAATGCTTATATCTATAGAATACTCTGAAATAAAATTATCGATTTCTATAGGAAACAAAAATCTCTTTCTCTCGATGAACACATTGAAGTTCACGGTGATAATTTTATTGATAATAGCAGTATCGAAAATATAACACATGCAAAACTGGAGGTTGAAAAGATATATCGAATCCTTGCATGACTTGATGATTTTGAAAAGGATATTTTTTTACTCAGATATGTAGAAGAACTTGGCCCAAAAGAAATAGCAAATATATATACTATTCCTGTAAATACCATCACCGTCAGACTCCACAGAATAAAAGAAAAAATCAGCTCTCAACTCATTGATCCTAACGAAACCTATGAATAAAAATTTTCCAAACATAAAAAAAGTTGTGCATCTTTCTCCTGAAAAAAAGGCTCTATTATGGGAAAAAATCTCAGAAAAGATACAAAACTCCGAAAAAAATGTAATATTTTCTCCTCTGGATCGTCATACATATTGAGAACGAAATACAGCTTCTCAATTTATATATGCTAACCAGAAGACTATGATAGTTACAATTATGACATGAATATCACTTATTTTTGCCTGAGGTGCATCGTTTGCTGCAGAAAATTCTCTTCCGTGAGATATACTCTATCCTATAAAAATACATATCAATGAAAATATTGAAAGTGCTTTTACTCTTGGAGCAGAAAATGAAGCGGAATTACAAGTAGAAAGAATTGAGGAACGAATTGCTGAAGCAAATAAGCTCTCTGCAAAATGAAAACTCAATGCATCTACGGTAGCAGAAATTAAAAGTGATATTTCTCTCTATAAAATGAGATATGAAAAAGAAAAATCTCGTATGACAACTGGAACCAGAAACAAGGTAGATTCAACATTAGAAATTCGACTCAATAACATCTTAGAAAATTTGAATATTGATTCTCAAAACCAAGTTGAAAGCAAAGAGAAATCTTCAACGAAAGATTCAGAAAATGGGAGTTCAATAATCAACTGAAGCAATGAATCAACTTCTGATACTACTCAAACACAGATGAACGGAAGAGTTGATACTTGAGTACAACTCAAATGAGATATAGATTCAAATATTGAAAGCTCAGTAAATCTCAATTGAACTATAGAATCAGAAATTGATTCTCTCCTCGAAACAGATCTAAGTGAAGAGAATAGATGAGAAGAAGATGATTCAATACAATGAGATGAAAGTCTAGAAATTGAAAATGAAAACTCTCTTGAAAATAATATAAATTTTGAATCAGAACAAAGTTCAAGTATTAATGTAAATACTCGCAGCAAACTTCAAAACTGATTATCTATACAGTAAGAAATACAAAAAAGCTCATCAAATTGATGAGCTTTTTTTATATGAATTATTATCTTCTTCCTCTTCCAAAACTTCTTGGATTTTCTTTTCGAAATGCTTTTTTCTTTGCTTCCTTCTCAGCATTTATTTTTTTCTTCTCGGCATTTGAAATAGGAGCAGAAATGCTTACATGAAAAGGATGTTTTTCCATTCTTCGTATTTTTTGTCCAGTGAGTTTCTCAATATCAAGCAAAAACTCATATTCTTCTCGGTCACAAAATGAAAGTGCCACTCAATCTTTCCCTGCTCTTCCTGTTCTCCCTATTCGGTGAATATAGGTCTCTGGTTCATTAGGAAGGTCGTAGTTCACGACAAACATAAGTTCATCAATATCTATTCCACGTGCTGCTATATCTGTTGCCACAAGGACTCTTATTTTTCCTGATTTAAAATTTTCTAGAGCTCGTTGTCTATTATTTTGAGATTTGTTTCAGTGAATTGCTGCAGCAGTGATTCCTACTGCATCAAGATCTTTTACAATTCTATCTGCTCCATGCTTCGTTCTACTAAACACAAGGACCGATGTCATTTTTTCATTTTTGAGTATTTCTTGAAGCAGCAATTTTTTATCAGATTTTTTCAAGAAAAATACTGCTTGTGAAACTTTTTCTGCGGTAGAAGTTACAGGAGTGACTTCTACTTTTACAGGATTATTCAAAATAGAGTCTGCTAAATGCAATATTTCGTTTGGCATCGTTGCTGAAAACATAAGTGTTTGTCTCTTTACTGGGAGCTTTGCGAGTACTTTTCTTACATCATTAATAAATCACATATTCAACATTCTATCTGCTTCATCAAGTGTGAATATTTCTATATGCCTGAGATCTATATATCATTGCTGCATGAGATCAAGCAAACGACCTGGAGTTGCTACTAAGATATCTATCCCTGATTTTAGTTTCGCAACTTGAGAACCTTGAGTGACTCCCCCAAAAATAACGGCATGCCTCAATCATAGATTTTTTCCATATTGTACAATATTTTCCTCTATCTGAATAGCGAGTTCTCTGGTTGGAGTAAGTATGAGTGATTTAATCGTTCGGCCACGATTTTCTAGTCTGCCTTCTCGAGCAAGTAATTGTAAAGTTGGAATAGCAAAAGCTGCAGTTTTTCCAGTTCCAGTTTGTGCTGCTCCCATAACATCTCTCCCTTCAAGAATAGATGGAATCGCTTGTTGCTGGATAGGAGTGGGATTTTTATAGCCTTGAGCTTCCAGTGCTTTCAGTATAAGTGGGTGAATTTTTAGGTCAGAAAAAAGCATGTCTTGATAACTATGTAATAATTGCTGTATTATAGAGAATTTTATAGAGATTACGAACATAAATATTTTTCCATAGTTTATTTTTTCAGAAAAGCAGCTGAAATTTGCATTTTTGTCAAACAACAAGTAAAATAGTTAGAATATTCTTGAAAAATACTCTTGAAAAAACTATCTATATCGGCCTTTACCCTTACTGAACTTATTGTCGTTATCACAATTTTAGCTATTTTATGAACTCTTTGATTTATAAGTTATGGAGGATTTGTTCAGTCTGCAAGAAATTCTCAAAGAGTTTCAGATTTAAAAATTATAGAAAGGTCTCTTTCTCTCTTTATTACAACAAATAATGTTTTTCCTCTCCCAGATGAACCAATACCCATAAGTTACTCTGGAAGTCTCGCTTGGACACAAGGAGTTTTTTGAGAATGAGTTCGATCACAAATTCAAAGAATTTCAAATACTCCCACAGATCCCAGTTATAATTCAAAATATACCTACTCTGTTCTGAATAATAGACAAAAATACACAATTGGGACGCTCAGAGAGCAGGGACTCTTTTCAAAAAATGGCTGAATCGTGAGCCAAAGTTATGCATTTTCTTCTGATGGTCTCATTACATTTCTTCTTTGAAATCATCTTGCGTATGATGTTGCACTCATTTCAGCTAATAACTGTTCCATCATCACTTCTCCGAGTATCATACTTAGTGATATTCCAGCAGGGTGAGAACTTATAGATGGAGATTTTTATAATTATAGTTATTTTGACTGACCGAATCTTCCCAATTCTTATAGTGGAGCAATTAATCTGAGCTACGCTTCTACAGACTCTTTTCAAGTATTTGAAATTCTTAATAGCTGTACTATTTCTAGCGTTGCTGAACTCAAACTGTATATAGCAAAACTTGCCACAGCATATCAACCTATGGCATCTTCTAAAAAATATGAAGCTCTCGTTTTTCTCTCTAATACTAAACAATTTCAAATTACTGCAGTAGATATACTGACTGAACATGGAATAAGCGTTGCCCCTGAAGTTCTAAACGAGCTGAATTCACCTAATTTCTCTGAAACGTTTATTGATACTTTTACTGATACTGCGTGAACAGAACTTGTAGGAGGTCATAGTCCTGATAACACTATTTGAAGTTGGACCTATGAATCTGGATCTGCCTGAGATTATACTATTGAAAACAATCGTGTTCAAAAAAATAATGCTTCTGCTTCATTTATATATCCTACAACCATTCCTAGTATTGCTTCTGCAAATTATACGATGACTCTCGATGTAGAAAACTTTTGAACAAGTGAAATATCTCTCTATCTACGATACACAGATAGTGATAATTACTATAGAATAAATATCTCTCCATTATGATACGTCTTAGTCCGAAGACAAGCAGGAGTAGATTCTATCTTTCAAAATATTAATGATCCTATAGCAAATGGTAGTACGATAACATTTTGAGTCCAAGATGACTCTGTTAATTTTGCTGTAAATGGAATTGAAAAAGAGAATATTCTTGCAGGATGAATCACTGATATTTGAAAACCACTTATTTTTATACAAAGTAGCGGTGCACAAATCGATAATTTTACCCTAAACTATAAATAATATGCAGAGTTTTTTTGATATTATCATAAATTTTTGGTATGATTTCAGTGATTTTATGAGAGATACTTGGTATTCGATTCTCGATAATAAACTCATATCTGGAGGTATTTTTATAGCCCTTATGTGAGTTTGATACGCATCTTATACCTACGTACTCCCTACTTTTTCAAAAAGTGCTTCTTGAATTTTAGCACAATCTGGAAGTGATATACCAACAGATCCTCAAAATACAGATAACTCTGTAACATCTGAAGAAAATATTTCTGAAACTGCAGAAAATGAAACTATTGGAGACGAGCTTTGAGATATTCAAAATACAGAAAATACTGACACAAATAATAGCTGAGAAACATCTGAATGATGAGAAAACAAGACCCCCGGAAGCACAGTAGCTTGAAATACTACTACTCCCACTCCACCCTGAACTAATCCTAATACTCCACCTGAGCAGACAACTCAGCAAGCAGTTAATTCACAAAATCCTGATATTCTTCTGGATCCACTTTCTCCAACAAATAATCCAGAAAGTACTATTCCTGATCAGATTGTTGAACATGTAGAAGTAATTCCTGAAAAAAGTTTTATTCGAACTCTTATAGAGAGGTTTATTCCACCAGCAGAAAATACTGAAAATATCCCAGAAAATGAAGCAACGCTGAATCAAGATAATACACAACAAACTACTACTTCAGTGGGTAGTCCTGTAAATTCAAATACTTCATGAACGACAGAAACAACAGGGACTGTTTCAGGAACAACTGGGACTGTTTCAGGAACAAGTGGAACATCTACTACTACAAATTCAGGAACAAGCTCTACTAATAATACCTGAACTGCTTCGACTGGGACTTCGGGAACGACCTCTACTTCGGGAACAAGTGGAACTACTACTACGAGTTCTGGAACAATAACTACCAATAATACCTGAACTGCTTCTACTGGGACTTCTGGAACTACCTCTACTTCGGGAACAAGTGGAACATCTACTACTACAAGTTCTGGAACTACATCTACCAATAATACCTGAACTGCTTCTACTGGGACTTCTGGAACTACTTCTACTTCTGGAACCACCTCTACCTCGGGAACAAGTGGAACATCTACTACTACAAGTTCTGGAACTACATCTACCAATAATACCTGAACTGCTTCTACTGGGACTTCTGGAACTACCTCTACTTCGGGAACTACTTCTACCTCGGGAACAAGTGGAACATCTACTACTACAAGTTCTGGAACTACCTCTACTTCTGGAACAAGTTCTGGGACGACATCTACGAGTTCTGGAACGACCTCTACTTCTGGAACAACTGAAACATCTACTACTACGAGTTCTGGGACGACAACTACGACTTCTGGAACAACTGAAACATCTACTACTACGAGTTCTGGGACGACTTCCACTGCTTCAAATGGGGGGCAAGACGGAACTACTGCCTGAAACGTATGACCTGACGGAAATGTAGTTGAAACAGAAGTAGATACATATCAAAATAATCCAGCGAGCTTTAATACCTGAAACGGAAGTGTTCCAATAAAAGTAGTAGCTGTACATTCAAGAGTTCCCATTAAGCCAAAAGCATGAGCTTGTCCAAGTGGATATTCTCTCTTTGGTATTAATTCTAATATCTATGAAAACACGACCCTTCTACTTCCCTATACGACAAATGGAAATAACATGACACTTACAAATCAATTTATTCGTAAAAATGGAAGTGATTACTATTTCAAAATTTTTAATGTAAATGGGACTAAGATTGGATGAGTTATATATAAAGTATGAAATCCTGATGTTGACTATCATTGGGCCTTCAGTATTTGTTTACAACAATAGTGTTATATTCCAACTTTCAATTTTTCATTTCAATATTTTTTATGTATCTCTCCAAGAACCTTCTCGAGAGATACATTTTTTTGAAATCGTTCATTCGTCTGAGAAAAAATACTCAGTTGCTTCGGACTATATTTTTGTATATCTGTGGTAATAACTCAGGTCGATCTATACTGATCTCATGGTATTTGAAGTGCTGTGAGCATATGAGATAAAGCCTCAAGAATCTGTTTCCTATCACAATGGTAGTCTTCAAACTCAAAACTGAGACGAGATGTTTGAAATGCTTTATTACGAAGCATCAGCGTAATATTACGAACTTGAAACTCAGAAATAGTTAGCTCCTCAAAAAGTCTATCAACATTCATGACGAGCTTCTTCCAAAGAATCTCTCGCTTTGTGGTTATCTCATGATTGAAACTTCTGGTTTTTGAAATACTTTTTTGCACTCCAGAATGTGCGAAACTCATAGAATTGACTCCATTAATTTCAAACCAAAGATACGTTGCATTTTTACCTATAATTCTCTTATAGTAAAACATACTCTCACGACTAAAATCATAAATAGTTTCTATATGATGCCCCAGTCTTTTTTGATAGCCACTTCCTATAAACGGAATCTTACTCACAGGAAGTTCCTGAAAAATATCATACACAACATCATTGCTCAGACCTATAAAGTACCCATATGGCTTATTTATTTTTGAAAATATTTTTGCTCGAAGCTTGGTATTACTCACTCAAAAAGAAACAGGCACTCCGACATCTTGGAGTATTTTTTTTTGGAGAAATACAATATACTCCTCTAAACTCAGTCACATACTCTCTGGAATTCAAGTAAGTTCTACAAAGGCCTCATCAATACTAAAAACCTCAACATTTTGTGTATATTCTCGCAAAAAAATCATAAGTTTTTTAGATATTTTTCCATACAGTGCCATATCTGGCTGGAGTCCAACAAAATCACGACCTAAAATACGTTTCGCTTCCCAAAATGGAACTCAGACTTTGATACCTTTTCTTTTGGCACTATAACTCGCAGCAATAGTAATATCTCCTCCAACACACACATGCTTTGAAGCAAGAGCGGGATTTCGAAATACCTCACAGGCCACAAAAAAACTATCACAATCAATATGAGCAAATATTTTTTTAGATATTTTAAATTTCATAAAAAACTTCTAGAATTTACGAATCAAACTGACAACTACTCCAAAAATCTCAAGCTCTTGACTTGGAAACATCTGGGTTCTTAGAGTATCTCAAGCCTCCAAATATATTTGGCCCGAGTTATTTTTATAAAAATATTTTATCGTATAACTTCCATCAATCTGAGCCACCACGATATCACCATGTTTCACGCTTTGAGATTTATCAACAATCACCACATCACCTGGATAAATCCCTGCTCCTAGCATAGATTCTCCCTGAACCCGCAGCAATACACTTGTATTTGGATGTTCGATGATATAGGTATTTAACTCAACACTATAGCGAGATTGTTCTTCAGCTGGAGCCTGAAATCAGGCTGCAATACTCTCGTAAATATAATACTCTGACATACTTATTATTGTTATTAATATATACTTTTTATATACTAATAATATACTCTAAATAGGGAGTATTTGCAAAAAATAATTTTATTTTTCTTTCTCTTTTTTGTCACTTTGTTTGTATACTCACGTTGTAAATAGTGCGAATGTATTTTAATTTTATAAATATAATAGTATGAAAAAATTACTCTTTCTTTGATTATTTCTCTTTGGTACCCTATTTGCAAGTCTATGAAATACCTATGCTTGTTCATGTGTTATGCCTGCTGATCCTCTCACAAGTCTCGAATCATCTGACGCAGTATTTAGCTGAAAAGTTACTCGAGTTTCAGAAGGTGAACAACAAAATACAATCCTTTTTGATATAAGTAAGTCATGGAAAGGAACAGACGCAGACACACTTCAAATACAGACAAATAATAACTCAGCAGCTTGCGGTTACAATTTTGAAAAAGATGCAGAATATATAGTCTATGCCTATAAGAACCAAGATGATACACTCAATGTTTCATTATGTTCTCGGACAGCTGAGCTTGCCAGAGCAGAGGAAGATGTATTTGCACTTAATAGAGAAGAAAGTGCAGCATCTGCAGGTGAATTCTGTGGAGGGATTGCCAACCTACAATGTAGCACTGGTCTGGTATGTGATATAAAAGAAACGTATCCAGATGCAGGTGGAAAATGTATAGTAGAAGAACCTACAATGTGTACGATGCAATATGACCCAGTATGTGGAGTAGATGGGAAAACCTATGGAAATGCTTGTACAGCAGGAAAAAACCCAGTAGCCTACAAAGGTGAATGTAGTAGCCCTACAAAAATAGCTGAACTTGAATCTCAAATAAATGCAAAAACGCTCAATCTTTTAGACAAGAGTCTTGCCACTTACAAACTAAAACTGCTAGATAAAACAGCATCAGAAAAAAACTTACTCAATACACTTGTTCTCCAAAGAGTAGAAACAGCAAAAGAAGATATAGCCGAAAAATATAGTGCTCCATCTGAGAGAAATGTTCTTGAGAGAATTCTCAATGTTCTCGAACTTCTCAAATTCAAAGTAGCTGGAATGCTCTAATGGTATAGAAACAAAAAAATAATCCCTCGTAAGGGATTATTTTTTAGAATATGTCTACCAATAAAAGAAGCTTTTTAATCTCAGAGGATATACACAGCATATCTTTGAAATATTCCCTTTTCATACATTTCAAATACTCGTACATTACTCAGATTATAGTCACTCTCTTTCAAAATATATGATATATCATCTTGGGAAGAATCAATTGGATAATAGTTAAAGACTCCTCCTATTCATTCAATTTTTTGAGTTATTTTATTATCAACAAGAGAGAGTTTTTCTACTTTTATACGGTCTAGTATATCTCCAAGGACTATATCTTTTTCAAAATTGAGATTATTTTCTTTTTTTAAATATAACTCGTCAAGGAGTCTATAGTTTCGGGTTTTAGAATATTTATCCAAAAGATTGACTCTGCTCATGATAATTTCTTTGTTTAAGGCCTCTTTTGAGAGAGTGCTGTATCACTCTGGCATATCTAGTAAATTGAAGCGATTGGAATATGTGAGATCAAACGGAAGTTTATAATACAAATAATCACTCACATCTTCTTGGTATTGTGGTTCAAAAAATGGGTCATAAAAATCATTTCACACCTTGAGCCACGAATGTCATACATTTGGAAAATCTAGCGAGTCAAGCACATATCATTGCATCAATCTCACGTTTTTGATTCCTGCAAATTTTAGCATATAGGACATGATACGAGCCTCACCTTCACAAAATCATACTCCTCTCTCAAAAGTATCAAGGCCAGAAAAATTTCTCAAATCACTTCTATCGGGATTACTTGGTCGTCAAATATTCTGTTTTACCCAATCATATATTGCGTGAATTTTTTCATCATCACTTTTTAATCCATACGTAAGCTCATTCGTTTTTTGAATAATTTTTTGGATCTGTGGATTATAATCCTTATCAATTCTCAAAACATCAATCGTTAAATCATTGATTAAGCTTTGTTCTACTTCTTCATAATTTTTAAAATCGGATTTTGCAAGTATTTTGATGGGTCGTGGCGAAAAGGTAATAGTATTTTTACCATCTTGCAGTCTCAGCATCACTCCATCATTTATATCAAATCAAATTTTTTCCCAATCTGATGCATATAAACCATATTCTTGGTAGGTATCATAATACTCATCATATCCATAGGTATAAAATACTCCATCCTCCTCATAATAATTATCCATATAGAGTAAGAATTTCTTTGGTCCTTGTGCAAGTATCTCTGTAAAAGGTATTTTTCTTTCGATTTTAGGATCGAGAGCTACGAAATATCCCATACTTTCGTCATAATATACCGTTTGAAATTGATACTGACTTAAAGATAGTTTTTGAAAATCAGGAAGTAGTTTTACTTCATCAAAAGAAAGTCTATACACATCATTATTATGCGAATATTCATACTGAGGCGTTACAATTTGAACTCCACTGAGGATATTTTGTTGCCTACGTATTTTATTTTCATAGGCTTGAATTGCCTGGATTCATTCACGTTTCCAATTCGTAAATCGCAGTATAGTCCCTTCTCTAGAGGCTACATACTGAGATAATTGATACATATTTGAACTATTATAATGTAGGAGATTCTTGAGCATAATCTTAGCCTTAGGATTAGAATCAGGAGTCGCCATGACCATAGCACCTACACGTTTGCGTATAGCAACATAGGTGGGATAATAGTCCTCAATGTCATAATGTGTGACAACATAATTTTTAATAATATTTGAAACTCGCTCAGCCTTCGAAATCTCAGCAAAACTTTGAGGAATACTCTGAAGTAACAAAAAATATCATACAGAGCAAATTATAAAAATGTGTCTCAAAAATTTAAACATAAAGTATATTTAAGAACTAAGTCCAAGATTTTTTCGTGCTTGGATTTCAAATGTCGTACTTCCCACCATTCCTTGGAGCATACTCAGATATCATGCTCGGTACATTTGAGCAGGATCCTGCTCTGACTGTTCTTGTGTCATAACGGTCACTATTTTGTACTGAATATTTTTATCATCCATATACTCTACCGGAGTGGTAGGATCTCACGTCAACATCGTATTCATCAGAGCCACAAAACTTCGTCTATCAGCCATATCTACTCATCCCCCTTCTCAGACATTGTTATCAAAACCAAGTTGTCCTTCAGAGAGATTTATAGGCTCATTCATTCCAAGTTTTGCTCGCACACTTGAGCTCGAGTTTATCATTGCGATGAGATTATCCGTCATCGATTGAGGAATCATGGTAAATCCGATACTTTGCAGAAATAAAAGAGTTTTCTTTGTTTTTTCGTCTTTTTCTTTCAGTTTATTTTGGTAATCATCTCGGAGTTGTAAGAGAGCTGATTTGTAGACTTTTCGCGCTTCTTGAATCGGTTCGTTATGTTCCTTAAATGCTGCTCAAAGAGTAGTTTGTATATCACTTGCATTGGTCAGAGTATCAAGTCCAAGTTCTCTATAATACGAATACCCAAGTCCTCCTTCTCACTTCAAAATATCTTTAATAGTTGAAACATCGGAGTCACTCACGGCAGCTTCAGCAATCAGTTTCCCTGCTGCTACAATCTTGCTGAGTTTTCCTAAATGTTCTTGTTCAACTTTGTAATATTCTAGTTTTGGAGTTTGGTAATCTCACGCATCTTCGACACTACTTGGAAGTGAATAGTTATCTATGCTCAGACTTCTTTCATTCGTCACCACATCATAATTAATCTCCGTTCCATCACTATTCTCAAGGGTAAATATATTCCCACTTTGCTCTGAACCATCCTTCACTTCATCGATTCGAGTTCAGAGAGCACTACTCACCCGAGCCATTTGTTCTGGTGGTAGTTTTTCATAATCTGGAGTCATTTCCCAGGCATCTATTCTTGCTTTGAAACCAGAATCGAGAGATACCAAACTCTCACTAACTCTTTTAAAAACCTCTGGACCTTGAGCGTATGCTTGAGGAAGAATAGATTTTTCAATTTGTTTATTATGATCTAATTCATAAATAATATTGTCTTGGATTTTTTCAGCTCTTGATCTTTCAGCATCGTTCCAATTTTGGTTTTCTAGTAATTTTTTATATTCAGCAAAATCTCAAGATAATCAATCTAATGATACATCAGCATCTAAAGCTAGTATTTTTTTTCAATTGTCTCTCAATAATGTTTCTTTGTCATTATTAACTTCAACTTTTTTAGTTGTATCTTCCTTCACTTCTACAACATCTTCTACCTTTGCTGAAGTACTTTCCTTCACTTCTACAACATCTTCTACCTTTGCTGAAGTACTTTCCTTAATTTCTACAAAATCTTCTACCTTTGCTGAAGTACTTTCCTTAACTTTTTCTGTATTATCAGAAAGTGTTCACTCTACAATTAATTGATTTAATTCAAATTCATTTACAGGAAATCTTCAAGTTTTTTTAACCGTATTAAATATTTTAGTTATGTTAACTTTATCTATAAATGCTAATTGAATTTGCTTGTTATCTTCAGTTATAAAATGTTCGAATATCTCATATCATTGTAATCCTAAAGAATCAGATAATTTTTTAAATTGAGATAGAACTTTTAACACCTCTTGAGTTGTTTCAAAATCTTCTCCAACTCAAGTTATTCACTCTTTCGTTTCAGCAGATACTACTGTTCGCTCTGCTTGCTCTTGAAATCTTGTATCAAGTGCGCTTAATTCTTCTTGTCGTTGAATCTGACGTTCATTTTGTTGAACCTCTGGAAGTGGTGCATCGTCATACGAGCTAAATCATTCTGGACCTCAAGCCATAAAAAAAGTATAGAATTTATATCTATACTTAGAATAACATATATTTTATGTGTGAGCAAAAAACTACTTATTTCCTAAAATTTTATCTTGTTGCTCTAATAATCTATCTAAATCTCTTCATCTTTCATGCTCTTTTTCGTTCTCTGATTGAGCTGCTTCTAATTCTGCTTGAACTTCTGCATTCTCTGATTGAGCTGCTTCTAATTCTGCTTGAACTTCTGCATTCTCATTAATAGCGTATATAGAAGCAACGACTAAATATATTTTTTGTCA
>JAGXIV010000031.1 GCA_024635485.1 bacterium
ACTTGCATAGTCTGTAATGACGTCGAGAACATGTTGTTGTTTTTCAGTTAACATAAATGCTTGATTTATAAAATATACTAAATATACTCATAGTATATATATAAATATACAGAGTCAAGAAAAAACTTTGGAAAAACTCGTTTTTGACTATTCTAGATACTATTAATTACTTATAGCTTGTTATGGCAAAAAAATCGAAGGGACAGTCTTGGCTAGAAGAAGATAATAATGAGAATCTCGTTATAGTGAGTGATAGCAATGGAAGTACCCTAGAAGAAGGTGATAATGTGAGAGCAATGAAAGATCTAAAAGTGAAGTGAGCACCTGATATTAAAAGAGGAGATATTTTTAAAAATATTAGACTCACCGATGATCCAGAACTTATTGAGTCTGGAAAAATGGTTCTGAGAACTGAATTCTTCAAAAAACAATAATTTTATAATTTATACACAAATATGGCAAATCCTGCATTTAACGAAAAATCATTTTCAAAATTGGAACAAGATGGGACCGTTATGACAATACAATGAAGTATTAACAAATCCATTATACTGGTCTCTCTCACTATACTTTCTGCCATCATAACTTGGTCGTATGTTGGTATTTTTCTTCCGTACCTTCTTCCATTAGTAATCTTTACTTTTTTGTTTTCACTCATAATTATTTTCAAAAAAGAGACAGCCCCGTATCTTGCTCCAATTTATGCAATCATAGAATGAGTCGTGATTGCCACAATCTCGGTATTTTTTGAAGCACAATATCCTGGAATTGTTATTCAAGCAGTAACCGCAACATTTTCGGTTTTTCTTGTGATGCTTTTTTTATATAAGACAAAAATTATTCAAGTGACTCAAAAGTTTAGAAGTTGAGTATTCGCAGCAACAGGAGCTATAGCAGCACTCTATGTGATTTCTATTTTTGGAACACTTACATGATGGTTTGAAGTACCATTTATTCATAGTAATGGACCACTTTGAATTTGAATCAGTGTATTTATTGTTTGAATCGCTGCTTTTAATTTACTCCTTGATTTTGATATGATAGAACAAGGATCAGAGGCAAAAGCTCCAAAATACATGGAATGGTTTGCTTGATTTGGACTCCTTATAACCCTTGTATGGCTCTACTTAGAAGTTCTCAGACTCTTAAGTAAAATTCGAAGTAAATAATATGACAAAAATAAAAAATATTCTCCCTGAATTAATAGCATTTTTTGCGTGAGCTGGTGTTATGGTTTTTGAAATTCTTGGATCGAGAGTGGTGGGTCCATATATAGGAAACTCTCTTTTTGTATGGACCAGTCTCATAGCATTAATACTATGAGCTTTAAGTTACGGAAATTATCAAGGAGGAAAAATAGCTGATAGAAGTGCAGATTTGCATGTTATTTCATTTATACTACTTCTCGTATCTATTAGCCTTGTGATACTTGTAATTGTGAAAGATCCTGTTCTCCTGAACATCAGTAGTCTATTTCCTGATGTTCGAATTTCGTCTATCTGGATAGCATTTTTCCTGTTTTGACCTACCAGTTTTTTACTCGGTTTACTCTCTCCAATTATCACAAAAATAAGACTTACTCACATGGAGAGTTCTTGATCAGTCGTGTGAAAAATTTGAAGCATAGCTACAATTGGAAGCATCATTGGAACCATGGGTGCTTGATTTGTACTCATTCCATTTTTTGGAGTTACGGAACTCATAATTTTACTTGGAATCTTTTTTTTAGGACTTTCTTTACTCTGCGATTACAAACATTATATCATAGCACAGTGTATAGTATGAATATGACTTATTATAGTTCAAATATTTTACGTACATTATGAAAAAATCTCAGAAGAAAATAATTTTTATACCTATGATACTTCCTATTCTCATATAAGAGTTTCAGAAAGGACAGAACAATTTTCTTGAAAACTCATTCGTGATTTACGTATCGACGATATCACTCATGCCTGAATGTATACAGATACGAATGATTTAGTATATCAATATACAAAATTTTATGATATTTTTGATGCTTTGAATCCAAATGCAAAAAATGTTGTCATGTTTTGAGGAGCAGCTTATAGTTACCCAAAACACTTTTTAGAAAAATATCCTGATAAAAATCTCGATGTTATAGAAATAGACCCTAAAATTACACAAATTGCGAGAGATCATTTTAATCTCGTTGATTCTCCAAAACTTAATATCACTCATGCTGATGCTCGTGTATTTCTCAATACAACTGCAAATAAATATGACGTAATTCTTTGAGATGCTTTTGGATCATTTGTATCAATTCCCTATCAGCTTACTACGATAGAAGTTGCACAAAAAAAGTTTGATATGCTCAGTTCAGATGGTGTAGTTATTCTCAATGTAATAGGTTCTCTCCAGTGAAATAATGCTCGATTTCTTGAAGCAGAATATAAGACCTATTCAGAAATATTTCCAGAGGTCTTTATTATCCCTGTCTATTCTTCCAATTCAAATGCGAGTCAAAATATAATGTTAGTCGCATCTAAAAATCCTGAACTCGCAAAACAGTGAGTTTCTAATACTCAATACCTAGACTTATTTTCTCGAAAAATGGTCCTCAATATTCCTGACTCTACAGAAATTCTCACTGATAATTATGCTCCAGTAGATTATATGGTTGCTGAAATGCATAATTAAAAAAAGACTCTCATAATTGAGAGTCTTTTTTTAGATTATTTTTTCAATAATTCCTTCTCTTCTTCTTCCTCCAGATTTGATTATTTTTACTTCAACTCTATCTCAGGTTTTTGCTTCAGCTTTTCTTGATCCTGCAATGAATATGTCATCGCTTTTATCATCTGGCTTCACAAATCCAAAAGTATCATTGTCTGTATATTTTCCACTGAGTAGAAGCGTCATTGGGGGAAGAATTTCAGTCACGATAGCTTCTTCTTTTCCATTATATTTTTTAATATCAGCTTTGACTCTATCTCCATCTATTGCTCCATTCCTTTTTAGCCCATAACAAAAATATCCTTGTTCTTGTCCTTCAACATCTACAAATCAAAAATCTCCATTTCAACCACTATATATTCATTCTACTACTTTGAGTGCTTCATATTTTTTTGCTTCCGCTTTTTTTGCTTCTGCCTTTTTACTCCCAAACACCTCGACAATTTTTGCTTCTGGTTTTTTTCCACTCGCTCTATCCATCATTTCTCCTGCTACTCTTTGACCATCTTCTGCTCATCCAAAGTTTTTTTGATGTACAAAAAAGTCACCTCCCCAATAGTCTCTTTCATCAGGAATCAGAAACCCAAAGTCTCATTTTTTACATTGAAATTTTCATAGAATACGTTCTGGTTTTTTCATAATTTTATTTTAAAATAGATTTTTTGTTATTATAAGTCTGAAAATAAATTAGGCAACTAAAAAGCTCTCTAAATACTATATTCATAGGAGATTTTTATTTAAATTCAATCCAAATGATATACTGCAGTATTAAAAACTTTGCTTTTAAGCAAAATCAATTATCCTTAAGCATAGAAAACATTTATATTAAATTGATTTTATGAAAGCACTTCTTCTCTTCCCTGTCTTACTCTATCTCGCACTCATGTTAGTAAACACTGATTTATTGCAAACTGCTCAGCAAATTAATCTTTTCTGAGCCCAAAGTATAATGGTCCCGATGTTTCTCTTTAGTTCTGCATTTATAGTACTATATGCAATGCTCATTTATCTCAGTTATAGTGGAATTCACGCATATCAAGCTCGAAAAATCCATAAACTTGAGCGACAAATTGTAGATGTAAAATCTGAATTATATAATAATCAAAAAGATTTACTTGCTCGCATACAATGAGATTTTGAAATGCAGTTTGAGAATTTTAAAAGAGATAATGAAAATAAGTTTGAAACAATCATTAAATTTAATGAGTACACACTCGAAAAGGTACTGGATGAAACACATGGTGATTTCTTAAAATATAAAAAAGAAACTCAGAAGCTGCTCGCTCAAGCTCAATGAGTCGATAAGAGTCTCCTTGAAAAATTACAGGTTTGGAAATAAATTAAAAAAACTCTCAAAATTGAGAGTTTTTTTTAATTATTTAAATATATTTCTAGTCATTTTATAAGAGATCCTTTTCTCTTAGGTTCTGGATTTTTCATTTCTGAATCATAGAGCCATTTCAAATATCACGAGTCTAAATTTGAGATTTCTTTAATTGACTTTCATTTGTATTTTCAAAATGTTAAACGTTTTGCTGGAGCAACATCATGTGTAATATTATACATAATTTCATGTGGGTCTTGTCCTGGGTATTGCAGTAATATTTCTGCATAAAGATATTTATAGAGCCAATATAATACAATAGTATCATAGAGAGCTGAATGAGCGTATCACGTAAGTATATCTCCAGAATTGCGCTCTTCTAATTTCAGATAATCCTTGAGAAACTGGAGTCAGAATCTTGGGACTCAGTGTACTTTGAGTATTTTTCTTGCAACTTTACAGGTACATATATAGTTACTGAGATGGACTCATTCATTAGAGAGGATTCAAATATCAAATGGAGCATGATGGGCTATCAAAAATTCTCAGTTATCAACACGCTTCTTGAGTTCTCTATATCATTGTGAATCTTTGAAAAGTGGTTTATCAGCAACCATTTCAGGAGTTATCTTATGTACATTAATACATCCAGGTTCTATATAACTATCCGGATTTATAAGCCATTCTCAGCGAAAATTTTCATCAACAATAGCAACTTGTACAATTCTACCGTCTCGGGACCCTGCCGATGTTTCTGTATCTAAGCAAAATATCTTCAAACTTTTAATATAAAAAAGTATATACTTTATATATACTTTTATTTTTTATAAAATCAAGTTTTTTTATGTCACTGCATATTTTCTAATTTCTGAAGCTAAAATTTGTTTTAGTGTATCTTTACTCTGCAGTAAAGATTTAATATTACTTAACATACCATCAATTGCATGCTTTAAATTTTTATTTGTTTTTATAGTTTGGTTTTTTAACTGATACATAACTTTATTTTCAACAGATTTTCTATCTTTTACCTCTATCCAAACAGAAAAATTTTTTCATTTTTCAAAGAAACCAAAACTTTCCATTCTAAATTTCTCACTTCAAATATGAAACTCTATCACACTATTTTTTTCTCATTCTATTCAGGAAGTCAATGAGTACATAATACCATCTGATGTAATAGTGGTATATAAAGTTTCTTTATCTGGCTTATTTTTTGATACTTGATCTGAATCTGAATCTGTATCTGTATCTGAATCTTCTATAGTATCATTTGTTTCAATAATTCCAGCAATTTCTTTCTGAGTCACCCATCTCTCAAATATTAGACCTATCCCCTCTACATCATCATCACCATCTTCTAACATTTCTGAGATATTTCTATAATCAATCATTAACTTAAAAATAATAAATACAATTTTACTTATATTATAAATAAATTATATCGTTGTCAAAAAAAGTTTAGCCATAAAAAAACTCCCATAACTGAGAGTTTTTATTTATCTTTTATCTTTGAGCATATCTGAAAGTGTCTCATAATTATTTTCTTTCAAATAAGTTCACAGTTCCATATCACTTCTTACTCAGAGGTCAATTCCATATTCTTCCTCAATTGTTCAAATATGAGTATCATCTCTTTTTTCTCTCCATCGTCCGTCTAAATTTCTATCTCTGTCATTTGTCATAATTTCAAAAGTTAGATTCTAAGATGTATGTATTATAAGGAAAAATAAGAAAAAATAAAGTTTCGTATATGAGCGAAAGATTGCAAATAGTAATTATGAGAAAAATAAAAATCCATTAAGATGAAACAAATACTTTAATCTATTGATGTAATTTAAAGAACATCTATGAATATATCTCAAATTTCAAAAAATCTTCTTGCTATGAATAAACCTAAGGGATATATCGTAACAAGGTCAGACGAAAAATGAAGAAAAACTGTCTATGATTTATTTCCTGACTGGGTATTTAATGATGGCTGGATGCCCATTTGAAGACTCGACTTAGACTCAAAATGACTCTTATTATTTACAAGAGATGGGCAAATATGAAATCAGCTAACAAAACCTGGAAGCTGTATCAAAATATATGAAATATGGGTGAGAGGTCATGTTACTGCAGAACATATTTTGTCTGCTCTCTCTTGAGTAGAAAGTCCTATTGGGAAACTCAAGGCTTCAAGCGTTGAAATAGTATGAAATGCTGGAGCAAAGACCAAGCTCAGAGTCCAAATAGATGAGGGGAAGAATAGACATATCCGTCGATTATTTTGAGCTCTCAAGGATCCAAAATTTAAAACTCCACTCAAAGTATTAGATTTAAAGAGAATCAGTATCTGAAGTCTCAAATTAGATATAGAAAGTGGAATGTGGAGATATTTAACAGAAGAGGAGGAAAAAATGTTACTATGAAATCAAAAATAAAATCCCTATTCATAGGGATTTTATTTTTCGATTATTTTGGAGGCACCATCCGGAATCGAACCGGACTACGGAGCTTTGCAGGCCCCTGCATAACCGATCTGCCATGGCGCCAAATTGCTTGCGAGAAGCATTATATGATTTCGGGTAAAAAATCAAAAAGTTTTTACTGACATTCCAGCGTTCGAAGTACACTCACATATCGGTCATAGCTCTCCGGTTTTTCAGCAAGCGAAATAGTAGCAAAATAGTTTATATCACCACAAACACGAGCGGTCTGCAGATAGGTAACCAGTGGAGTTTGGCTATTATATTTTCATTCAAATGTTAGAACTAAACCTTTTTCAGCATCATTAAAACTAAACATGTTCTCCTGGTATTGTTCCCAATGTCCAGAAGTTTCCCACAGTCCCTTTTTAAAGATAGTTGGTGTTAATACTTCGTGAAAACCACGTTTAAAGTATTCACTTCTAATAAACTCCATAAGTCTATTAAATATTATGGTACCTTTTGGCAGGAATATTGG
>JAGXIV010000032.1 GCA_024635485.1 bacterium
AATCTATTGTTTCCAGTGTATCAGTCCCGAGATATCCCTGGTATCAAATAACATTTCAAGATGCGGTAGTAATTTCAATTGAATCATCAGGTATTGGTAAATTCTTTTTCGTGGAATAAACTTGAAGTGAATCAGATAGTTTCTTTAATTGCGAAATTCTTGCACTATCTCTTGAACTTTGAATGTAACTTGAATACGATACGAATCCAATAGTAGACAAAATACCTATAATAGTTATAACCACAATGAGCTCCACCAGTGTAAATGCATATGTATTCTTCATAGTAGCATGTTAAAAAATCTTTCTTTTAAAAGTATAACAAAAACAACCTAATTAAGAAAACTATTTCATTAAATTTCAAAGTAAAAATTGACTATTATGAAAGACATCATATTATTTATATGAAGTAATAATTCATCTGCTCTAATAATGAAAGCATTCCTATTTATAAAAACCATAAAACTATTCTCCTTTTCGAAAATAGAAATTTTGTAGACGTGGAGTTATTACAAACAAGCTGTTTTCGAAAGAAAGCAGCTTTTTATTTGAAATATCGTAGTATAAAATGAGAAATGAAAAAATAGAAGAGTGTGAATCTGTGAGAATAGATCTCCAGCACACCTGAATTGATAGATTTATACATAATGGAAATATAGGAATTGCTCACAAAATTTGAGGTGACAATATGTGACTATTGTATCCAAATTTACAAGTTGCGCGAGTGCTTGAAAAGTCATGAGTATGACAGAGCTACAGTGTCTCTGCATTTCGAAATAGCAGTCTTGATTTTAATACAAGTAGTAAACTTATAGACGCATGAGAATCACAAAATAAAAGTAAAATTATGGAAGTCATGAGTGAAATTGATGATTTTCATAGCAATTTACTTGAGCAGATACTTGCTGAATCTCCAGCGTATGAAAGAAACGAACTCATAAAATATTCTCAGAAATTATTTCAAGAATACAAAAAGTCCCTAAATGTTTTTTCCTCTCAGTACTGTGATCAAGCTCATGATTATATGACCTGAGTTTCTAATAGGTGTTTTTCTCTTCTTTCAGTTGGAGAAATTATAGCTGCAAAAGTATTTGTTAAGTATTTAAAAAATCACAGAATAAATGCACAATATATTGATACTACCCAGCTACAAAATATAGGGAGGTGAAATCTCACTTCTTCAGTCGAGACATTTTTGAGAAATAAATTTGCAGAAATATATACTACCGATGCTTCTGCTATCCCTGTTATTCCCTGATATATTTGACTCATCGAATGAGGAATTTTATCAACTCTGGGAAGAGGTTATACAGATTTTACAGCCTCTAGAAGTGCAGTCGCTATGCATGATAGTGGAAATTATGATCAAGTATTACTTTATATTCAAAAACTCTATGGTTTTAAGTCTACTGACCCTCGAATACTTTGAGAAACTGACGGAGATGCTGTTTCTGTAAATCATCTCAGTTATGAGTTAACACAGAGAGCAATCGGACGTAGATGAGCATGAGCCTGACTTATAAATCCCTACTCCTTAGATGAATGAATTCAAAAACGACTCATCTCTATACTTGTTTGAAACCCTACCAATGATTCAGATAAGGCACGTATCGATAAAGATTGAAATCTGATGAGTACTGGAGTAGAGCTGGTACTTTGAAGGGATTATAACGGATGATTTGATGACTGAGTCTATGGAAGGCAATCACAAGATACTCATTGAAATCATAATGTATACCTTATGTGAGAAAATATATCTCAATTATGAGAAATATATAAATCGTCTATGGCTTTATTAAAAAATAAGGGAATTACGGAAAGTGGATGACAAATCAAAATGTGAGCAAAATGAGAAATATCACTCGTCTTTAAAGACAAAGAAACAGCTCAAGCTGCACAAAGATTATTGCATCGTCACTTTATAGCATAAAAAATCCCATTCTGGGATTTTTTATTATTTTACAACTTTAAATGTGTTTCTTCTTTTTTGGACTGTTGAATTTTGAGCCTGCGTATCTTCAAATTCTCACATATCATCAGTCTCAACTATATCAAGTACTACTCTTCTAACATCTTCAGCTTGTATATCTTGTAACATAAGCAAAGATTCTCTATATTTTCCCCAGACCCAAGACCTAAAATGCAGCTCTTGTATATGACTAGATCAAAAAGAAGTTTTGGTGTCATCTGAAAATTCAGTTCGTAATTCTATGAGTCTCGTAGCATCATCATTCGAAAAGTCAGTTTGATTCACAAGTAACACGTCTATAAAATTTTCTTTTACATCCTGTAAGGCTTCTATTCTTTCACGTTTATTTGTTTCTATTAAATCGATAATGACTCAATTTTTATCAATGTAATGGATTCAACTTGCTCTAGAATACACCATTTGAAAACCATATTTCTCACAGAGATAATACACTACTTCTCATTTATCATTCACCATATTATTTCTATAAGCTGAGTGAATTAATCAGTGTAAAAAGCTAACATCCGTCTCAGGAATAATCTCATTTGCAAACTCTATTTCAAGGATTGAGTCACCTAAACCCAAGATTTCTCAAATATTATTTTTCACTCACAGTTCTATATATAACTTTGCTTGTTCAAATGCTAGTAGGAATATAGCCACATTAATATGTTTATTTTCTTGAGACTCCACAAATGAGCAATTATTCTCTCGACAGTATTTTAAAAATTGCCGATATATCTCTGAATTTCAAAAAATAGCTTCAAATATATTATTAATAGATTCAGTCTCGTCTCCAATTCATAAAGTTGCATAAAAATCAATCACAAATGCTTGAAAATTTACATTCGCAAATCATTTTTGTCTTAAGCTGCTACCTATACTCAAAAATTTCGGCATTTTGACTCTTATTATTATTATTGTTTTAGTACTATATATTTTTGATATAAAAAGTCAAAATAGTTCAAAATAAAATTGACTAAAAAATTATTTCATTAATAATAATGACACAAAAACACAAACTCAAAAAGAAAGAGCTTGCTATGTACTTCCATCCAGGAATAAGAAAATATGCCTTGGTTTACTTCCACATGAATGGAATCATTCGTCCCAAAGTGATTGTTCTGAAAGGAACATTTTCTACAACTTGGGACTTCCAATTATGGCTTGAGAAATTCAAGGAAAAAATTCTCGCATATCAAAGATTGAGTCATCCTGAAGCAACTCCTGCAAGAATTGAACTCATGGAAGCAAACTGGAAACTTCCATCGTCTTGGTTTAGTTGGGAGGCCTACGACGGCCACAACATTGATCCAGAAAAGTTTATCAGCATGGCTGTTCCCAGCTAATCTTGATAAAGTATAAAAAAACAAAAGACAGGAGAAAATAAACTATGTCAGTCTATGGATTCCATCTGGTCATCCGCAAAAAAGGGATGAAGCACCCGGAAGTGTACCACTTCTTCGTACCCAAGAAAAGTTTTCATGACAAAGACGTGTTAGGAAACTGGGTTTCAAGCATGAACGGAATGGTGAAAAACTTGCAGGAAAAACCAAGAAGAAAACGAAAAAATCGGCCAGACTTTTGGTGTTCTGGTGAATACAGACCATCTCTTCTCAAGGGCTTGCTCATCCTGAAGCAACTTCCTACATTGGACGACATTCTGTCTCTTAACCCCTATCAAAGGGTTCAATGAGACAGAAGTCGTAACGCAATTCCCTCGGGCCTTCGGGCCCCTGGGATTTTTTTATTCCAATAGTTTGTAAAATAATTATTTTAATGTATAAATATCTTTGTGAGAATGTGATATAAGCAACCTGAATAAAGTTGTAATATTTGCAAATATCTACGAAGGACGTGTTACTCTGCGATAAGCCTTGAGGAGCTGAGATAAAGCTTTGATACTTGGATTTCCGATGGTGTAAAAAACCGACAAACAGTTTGAAACTGAGATTCATTTTCTCGCTGAACTTGTCATCTTTCTGTAAGACTAATGGATTTCTCACTTACGACTTGCTTTGCCTGATTATTTCGGGTAAAGCTTTTTTTTTGCATAAAAAAACCTCAAGACGAATCTTGAGGCTTAGTATTTATTTCTTAGATTTTTTCTTCACTGATTTTTTCTTGTCAGGAACTTGTGTTAAAGCAGAACCACCTAGACTTTTTATCTCTTTTGGTGTTAAGCTCTTTGGTTTTTTTAGTCATTTAGATGCAATTTTAGCAACTTTTTTGCTTGTTTTTTCGTTTTTTGCCATAATATTTTTTAGCAATATAAATTATATTGCATTTTTTTCCTAAACTCTTAGAATCCAAACACTGATCTCTCGAAATTTCAGTGTTAGAACTATGTTCTAAGATAAACTCTTAAAAAATGCTTTTGAGAGTTTATTTTTTATAAAAGATTAATCTCATAATTGTTAATAAAAATTTATAATTTATCAGATATTTCAGATAATAATGAAGAAATTCTGTATAATAATCAAAAAATCACAAAAAATCACAAAAAAACAAATTTTTTAAAGTCATCTTTAAACATACATATAAAATAAATTATTAAAATTTAAAGAGCTCAGAAATTTCTGAGCTCTTTTTGTAACTCTATGCTTCACACCCGACACAACTAATCTTTCTAGAGAGCTCTTGCGCTGCTGATTTAGAGTGTTGGTAGTAGAGAGTTTTGATTCCTTGTTCCCATGCGTCCATATAGAGAGCGTTAATATCTTTTGCAGAAGTATCTGGATGAACCATGAGATTGAGTGACTGAGCTTGGTCGATAAACTTTTGTCTGTCGGCCGCTTGGTCAATAATGACAAATTGGTTAATTTCTGAGAAGGTTTTGAAGACGTCTTTTTCGAGTTGAGAAAGGAAATCAAGATGTCGAACTGATCCATCATGATCTCTGATTGAAGCCCATGTATCTCGGTCATTTTTTCCTTTTGCTTCGAGAAGCTTTTCGAGCTCAGTATTCTTGATAGTTACTTTCATCTTCGCAAGGTCCTTTACGTAGGTATTTGACCACCATGGTTCGATTCCTTGAGATACTTGCCCAAGTATAAAGGCAGATGAAGTATTTGGAGCAATTGCGTTAAGTGTCGTATTTCTTCGTCCATATCATTTGAGAAGTGGAGATTCTCCAAGAAGATCAGCTAAATCAGCTGAAGCTTTATAAGATTTATCATGAATAAGTTGGAAAATCTCTTTATTAAGTTTCATTGCATCTGGATGTTCAAATGGAATCATTTTAGATTGTAGGTATGAATGCCATCCAAGAGCTCCAAGACCAAGTGCTCGGTGATTATGAGCGAAGTTATAGGCTCTCTCCATGAAGGTAAATGCGAGTCTATCGTCTTTGTCCTGCGAATCTCTGAGAACTCCAAGCTTGTCTACAAATTCTTGTAACACCGCATCAAGGAAATAAATCATACATTCAACTGCATCCGTATCTTTCCATTCATCATATTTAGCAATATTGATAGAGTTTAAGCAACATACAAATGATTCGTCCGTACTTGATGGAAGCATAATTTCTGTACAGAGATTACTTGCTTGAATCTTCATATCCTTATCTCTATATACATCAGGAGCACCGTTATTACAGTTGTCAGTAAAGAGAATATATGGATATCCCATTTCTCCTCGAGCTTGGATTACTTTTGCCCAAATAGCTCTTTTTTTTGCGTCACCTGATTTCATGTCATTGAGCCACGCATCAGTTACAGTCACTCACGTTGTGATTCTTTGGATTGGATTTCCTTCTTTTCCTATTTCGAGAAATTCTTCTATATCTGCATGCTCAACTGGAAGATAGGCTGCAAATGAACCTCTACGAACGGCACCTTGTGATACGATATCAATTCCCTTATCAAAGAGTTGCATAAAATGAACAGCTCCTGAAGACGCTCCATTATTTTTAATCTCTGCTCCTCTTGGTCTGAGTGCTCCGAAGTACCCAGAAGTTCCTCCTCCGTACTTACTCATCATTCCTACTTCAGCATTGGTATAAAGAATATTAGACATATCATCACCTAAGTACGAACCAAAACAACTAATTGGAAGTCCTCGTTCAAGTCCAAAGTTTGACCAAACAGGAGATGAAAAGCTATAAAATCCTCTAGAAGCGTAATCATAGATTTTATCAGCGAGACCTTTTGTACCGTTGATTCTTTCAGCAGTATCTGCCATAAATCTGATTCGTTCTTCTGCAGATTGTCCATTTATAAGGTAACCATTATCAAGAAACTTTCGTGAGTATTCATTCAACCATTCCATAAGAGCGCAAGATTAAGGTATAAATATTTTTTGGGGTGTGTTAATTCCTATTTTGAATTCTTTCCTTTGAAATCAAAGGAAAGAGGCTACATATATTTTGTTGCCCTTCTCCTTTTTTATAAAAGGAGAAGATTCAGATGAGGAATAATTTAAAACAAGTCATCTGAAGTGATAGATTTACTTCGTTTGTTGTAATTCACACTTCTTTTTACAAAGAAATCTCAATGTTTCGTCGACATTATCTCATCATCAAACCAATCTGTTTCAGCAAGTAGTTCATCGTCTATTTCAAATATTTTTTCAAGTCCGATAGATTCAAGTGACTTATTAAATCTATTTTTTACAAATTCATTGATGACCGCTTTTGGAAGAAAATCTACTTCTCACGCTTCAAAAATCCAATCTACTATCTCCATTTCTGATTCATATGCTTCCATACAAGCCTTTTTTACCATATTATTATGTTCGTCATCAAACCATGTTGGATGTTCTGATTTGATAATTTTTATAAGCTCTGTTCCAAAAAGTCCGTGAATTTGTTCTTCTTTACTCGTAGCCTCTACGACATTTGAAATTCCTTTGAAGATATTTTTATGCTTATTGAAAGCCATAATAATAAGGAACTGAGAGAAGAGTGATACGTGTTCTATAAAGAGAGAAAACAAGAGAATTGAGTGAGAATATTCTTCATCATCATCAGATTTAGAATTTTTTAGAGCATCTTGTAAATAATTGACTCGTTTATTCATCACTGGAATATTTTTGATTCTCTCAAAGTCTCCATTAAGTCCAAGGACTTCCAGTAAGTGAGAATAAGCGTCCATATGTCGAACTTCTGATTCAGCAAAAGTTTGTCCAACGGCTCCAACTTCTGGTTTTGGAAGATGCTTATATACATCTCACCAGAATGTTTTTACTGATACTTCTATTTGAGCAATAGCCAGCATACAGTTTTGAAGAGCACTTCTTTGAAGTGGAGTGACATTTATTTTAAAGTCCTGAATATCAGAAGTAAATGAAAACTCAGTATGTACCCAGTATGAATGACGAATAGCATCAACATATTCAAGCAATTCTGGATACTCATATGGTTTCAAATTCATACGAGCTTTGAAGATATTTCTGCTTCTATCTTTTTTTCTCTCTTCTCTATACAAGATATATGCTTTTGCAGCTTCGAAAAATCCTTCTTTCATCATTTCAAACTCTACGATATCTTGAACTTCTTCAACCGTTGGTATAAAATCTTTGTGGTCTTTGTGAAATTTATCAATTCGTTTTTCTACTTTTTTTCAAATTTTCGATGCTGCTTCATCATCCTCATGTCAGAGATTTGAAAAACATTTTCACACAGCATGTATAATTTTTTCTCTATCAAAGCTTACGAGCTCTCCTGAGCGCTTTTTAATGTTCTTAATTCACATAAAACCACGATTTATTAAAAAGTAAATATATTTATATTTGACTATATATAGTTTTATACTAAGTAAGAAACACTATATGTAGTAAAAATTAGTATTATCTATGTATACGTTTTTTGAAAAGTTTTGCAAAAAATAAATGCAAAGTGACTTGCATATATTCAATATTATTTTATCTATTTTTTTACCTGATTCATTGCAATTAATTGTCAATATCACCTTTCGCTTTTTAAAGCGAATTTCATTTTGAGGACAAATAAAAATTCCCAAAGAGGGGAATTTTTATTTAATCCATTGTCTACAAATATCAATCAAGACCGCAGCTAGTTTTTGTGGATCATGTCTTACTACATCTGATTCATTGACAAAGTCTCTCTCTATTATTTTGTAAGATTTATTTCCAAAATCCATTCATTCTTTGAGTTTTACAGGTTTTTTTCCTTCTTCTACTTTATATTTCTCTATATTTTCATCTGAAATATTTCCAGAATTTACGAGAACATAATCAATCACATCTCCCGCATATCGCTCTACATTATCAATAAAGTCTGGTAGTTCATAATTGGTAGTTTCTCATTTTTTTGTCATAATATTTGCAACATACACTACTTTTCCGTGTGATGCTTGAAATGCCTTTCTTACTCACTTAGAAAGTAAAGCAGGGACAACACTTGTATAAAAGTCTCCCGGTCCAATCACAATGAGATCGGAATTAACGATAGCATCATGAGCTCTTGGATTCAGAGTCCCATCTCCTCATACAAGAAACGCATCTCGCACATTTTGATCTAAATTATGTACAGCAAAGTCATTTTTTTCAGAAACATCTATATTTTTTTCTCAAATAACTTCTGTTCCATCATCCATTGTCACTCAAAGATGGACATCTTCAAGAGTTACCGGAATTACTTTCCCATGCACATCAAACATCTTACACATTTCATCTAAGCCTTTTTCAAAACTCCCTGTAATATCAGCCAATGCCGTCATGAGGATATTTCCTATTTTATTCCCTCCAATAGCTCCAGTTTCTCCCTTGAATTTATATTCAAAGAGCTCACGAACTAGACCTGTATCTCTTGCAAGAGCGGCAACGGCACGCCTGAGATCACCAGGAGGAAGTACTCCAAATTTATCTCGAATCTCTCAAGTCGTTCCACCTGAATCAGTCATGGCAATAATCGCTGCGAGATTTTTCTTCTCGCTCGTGGTATCATCATGATACGTTTTGAGTCCATAGAGTACATTAAACGTACCGCTTCCTCCTCCAATCACCGTAATGTTAAATGTATTTTCTGGCATGTTGTTTTAAGTTGAATATTTGAGTAATTGTATTTATTTTTGTTTTAATGTAAAATAGAGAAGATTATAAGATTAATTCCACCTATGAAACATATATCAAACGACAATAAAGCGCCACACACTACAAATATTTCCAAAGAATCTTCTTGAGAAATAAATACAGATTATGCCACATCTATTTTTGAAATTATGAATCCATGAAATAATATAAAAATGCATGAAGTGTTTAAAAAATCTATAGTGAATCCAATTACTATAGAAAGAGTAGAAAATGTGAGTTGAGAATCTGAAATATACGTAGAGGAAAAAAGCCATAGTATAATAGTAGATATAAATAAAAAAATAATTGAATTAGAAAACAGAAAAAGAAATCATGAAAATATAGCAGAAACGGTGAAGTTTATAAATTCTGAAATTATTTATCTACTTTTATACTTAGAAGAAATTATGTGAGAAAATGATGAGAAAGGAATGTTATGTATCAACGCTTCAATGCAATCAATCTGACAAGTACTATGAATCCCCAAAAAATACTCTGCTACAGAAAGAATCATAAAAATAAAAGAACTGTTAGAAAAATATTGAGATATAGAAAAAAGAACTCCTTAGAGTTCTTTTTTTATTATTCATCTTTTATCAGTACTGCTTTAATTCTTCTGACTCCTCTTGAACTTGCCTCTTCTTTTTTAATTTTAAATCGTCCCATATCTTTTGAATTTGCAACATGTGGTCCACCACACAGTTCAATAGAAAACATTTCAGTTGGAGTCTTCATAGTATAGACTTTTACCACATCAGGATATTTTTCCCAGAAACTTCCTACTACTCCCATATCAAGCGCTTCTTGTTTCGGCATTTCTGAAATAGTCACATCAAATCAAGTCTCTATTGCGTGATTTACAAAATTTTCTACTTCTTGTAATTGTTCTGGGGTCATTTTTTCTTCATGAGAGAAATCAAATCTAAGTCGTTCTGCCGTAATATTTGAACCCTTTTGAAATACATGATTTCCGAGTACTTTTCGAAGACCTGCAAGCAGTAAATGAGTTGCAGTATGCAATTCTGTAGTTGCTTCTGAAGCGTCAGCTAATCCTCCTTTAAACTTTTGCTCTGCTCCTGCTCTTGAGAGTGCCTTATGATCTTCAAATGCTTTTTCAAATCCCTCCATATCTATCGTCAGTCCATTTTCACTTGCTAGTTCTGCTGTCAGTTCTACAGGAAAACCAAATGTATCATACAGTTTAAATGCTTTAGGTCCTGAAATCTGTGTAACTTTTTGCCCACTTCGTTCAAAAGCAATTTGAAATCAAGCTATAAGCTTCTCAAACTCTTTTATTCCTTTTTCTAAAGTTGTCAAAAATTGTTTTTCTTCGTTTTCAATTTCTGTAATAATGAAATCCTTTTTCTCTAAAAGTTCTGTGTAATGTCCACTATATTCTGAAATAACGACCTGAGCCACTTCAGCTGAAAGTCCTGAATCAATTCATAAATCTCGAGCAAACCTGATAGCACGTCTGAGCATTCGTCTCGTAAAATATCCTTGGTCTTTATTACTCGGAGTTGCCCCATCAGCTATAAGAAATACAACGACTCGCAGATGATCCATGATAACCCTAAATGCTTTTGTTTCTTTTTCATTTTCTCCATACTTTTTTCCAGAAAATTGTTCTATTTTATTTCGAATTCCATCAAATAAATCTCACATGAAAACATCTGGAGTATCATTGATAGCTACTGCAATTCGTTCAAGTCCTCCTCCAAAATCTATATTTTTATGTGCAAGTTCCTCAAATCCATCTTCTGTTTTTTTGTATTGCATGAAGACATTATTGGCAAACTCGAGAAATCTCCCACAATCACATGCTGGAGTACATGGCTGGTCTGACCATGCAGAATTTTCATGTAATTTGAGTTCAGCACCAAAATCCCAAAACATCTCTGAATCAGGTCCTCCAGGTTCTCACACTGGCATATTTTCTGGAACTCAAGCTCGACTCCACCAGTTTTCTTTTTCATTGAAATAAAATATTCTTCCTCCCTGCATTCCATCTCTCTCAGCATTATCAATAGCAGGTGCCTCAACTCAAGCCTCTTTGAATTTTTCTTGCCACATTGAAACTGCTTCATCATCTCGTGGAATTCAAAATTTTTCATTTCCTCTATAGACTGAAATATATATTTTTTCAGGATTCAAACCCATATGATTGACGTAGAAATCCCAGGCCCAATCAATTTGTTCAGATTTAAAATAATCTCCAAGAGACCAATTCCCAAGCATTTCAAAAAAAGTTGTGTGTCGGTTATCTCAAATATCATCGATATCTGCAGCACGAAAACATTTTTGTGAGTCAACAATTCTCGTTCCAGATGGATGTTTTTCACCAAGCAAAAATGGAACCATCGGTTGCATTCCACTTCACGTAAAGAGGGTGCTCGGATCATTTTCAGGAATCAGAGAAGCTGATGGAACAATACTATGTCCTCTTTCTTGATAAAATTCTAAGTATTTTTTTCGTATTTCCTGGCTCGTCATTTTCATAATCAGTATTTAAAAAAAGTAAGAAAATCTTTGAGACTTTCCTTATGCGATAATCGTTGAAGATTATAATGATTTTTTCGCTCTTTCAAGCCGGAAAGATACAAAATAGATATTTACTCAATATTTAAATATAGAGTCAATAGATATATCTCGTACAAAAGCTCATAATATGGTATTTTAAATTATATATATTATTTTGCAAGAGCACTCAAATGGCTGATTTTCTCAAGACATCTATCGAAAATTCACAGTGAAATGATGCTATAAAACAAGAGACTTTAAAAATCTTGGCTCAAGCTGAGGAAGTGAAAGAGAAATTTAGAGATGATGAATCTGTCGTTAAAGAATATTCTGATTTAAGATATGCTACCATTTGAGCTCTCGTAAACCTAAAAGCTGAAACTCAAAGTGATTTAGATATTATAAAAGCAGAACTTTGACAATGATGAAGTATCGATGCCTTTAAATATTCTGAGGGTGATATCGATTCCCGTGAGTTAGAAGATATTTCGAGAGAATCTGATGAACTAAAAACTAAAAGTGAAGAAAATAATTGAGAATGAGAGACTGCAAGTATCATCTTTGGAAACACTATGCTTTGATATATTCAATCAACAAATGATAGAATATTAACATGATGAGATGCTGAACTTGAAAAGGAACTTGACTGGTATCTTGTTGCTTTTTGAGAAAAAGAGGCAGAGTCATTTTTTTCTACTCAATACGCAGCTTATACTGCAGCAAATGTAGCAATGGGTACAGAGAATCTAGCAATATACGCATCTATGATTTTGGAAATTAAAAATTCAGCTAACGATACGTATACAAAACTATTTCAACTTTCACAAGCTCTATTCATAATTGGAAAAGAATGTTGAGCATGAGGAGCATTAGAGACTGCGCATAATGAAGCCACAAAAGATATTATAAGAAAGGTAATTGAAAATGATGATTGAAATTTTGCTATCGGATTTGATAGTAAAACTTGATACTTTATGAGTAATGAGATTAGTAGTAATTCTAGTGAATTAGAAATCGGAACCTATCTTTGCTCTCTCAATAAATCAGGAAAGCTCAATAAAGATAATCTTTTGAAACCAAATTGACCATTTTCTCCTACTGAACTTTTTCAAGTATTAGAACGATATAAAAATTGAGCATTTGGCTGAGTGGAAATACAATGATTATTTTTATGATATCTGAATTGATTTGAAGATACCATGAATATGATTGCTCAAGACTACCTTGCAAATGAAGAAAATTGATCTCATATAATTGATTTTTTTAATGCGCAAACGCAATCTGGAAATACTCACCCTTTATATTGAGAGGAAGATATAGTAAGACTGACTGAAAATACTAAAAACTTGAATATTTGAACTATCGAAAATGTTGATATACGTGAACGTATTCTAGTGGAACGAAGAATACAGGCTGGGAAAGAGTTAACATCTTATTTGAAACAAGAATATATATGAGGTCCCGATATATGAGATATTTTATCGGCCATAATACAAACGTCGCTGGAGTGAACAGGGAAAGATTTTGATTTTAGTGGAATAAATCAAATAATTTCAGAATACAATGAAAGTGTTTGAGTAAATTGACAACAATATCCTCTCATTGTGAGAGAATTTAAAGATATAATCGAGAAATCTCTCTCTTCATTTTATGATGCTCAAATGCTTACTGAATGATTTTCTGAAAGTTTGAAAATATTACAAGAAATAAAAGCTACATGAGATGAAAAAGTAATAGCAATGCAAAGATTACAGCAGAATCTCATCGCAGCAACTGATCCAAATACAATAGCTAAACTGAGAAGTGAAATTGATACACTGAGACAAGAAAGTTTTATTATCCAGAGAAAAGTGGAAACTGCAGAAGGAAATCTTAACGCTGCCGAAAAAGAGACACAACAAGAATTAACTCGCTGAGAAGAATCTGTTAATCTATTTCAATCATTTAGATGATCTTCTATTAAGATAGATATTAAAAATCCGATACAAAAAGAATTTGTTTTAGAAAAACCAAGAGAAAGAGTAATTTTAATGAAATCAGCTGAAGACTTACTAGAAATTTTAAAAGAGTGTGATGATAATTCTGTTGAAATATTTATTGATGATATTAATCCTGAATTCTTAGTAAATTGAGAAATTTTATCATATTTTCTAAAAAATGATAAATACAGAGATACTATTATTTCAAGATTTCCTGTTGAGATATTCAAAAACCAAGAATTATGTTTACGTATTTTTGAAAACTCTGAATTTCATTGGTGAGCACTCATACAAAATATATATAGTGCAAACAAGAAAGATGATGCAGTAAATATAATAAATGGAATAATTTCACAATCAAAAAATTTAGAAACTGAAGAAAAAAGAATTAAACTTGAAAAATTTATACCTAGAGAAATCTATGTAGAAATAGTTTGAAGAGAATTTGACGACAATACCGATACTATTAAGGACTTTGAGACTTTTTCAAGCAATATTGAACATTTAATTAAGAATAGAGAAGCTCTAGTCATAAATCAAATTTGAACATATAGTCCTCTTGTTGTTGCTCCAATACAATGAGATATGGATATGAATGAAGATACGAAAGCAAATACTATAGATCAACTATTACTATTCATACGTTATAATGGCTTAAATGATGAAATTTTATGAGAAGTTCAAAAACTTTTTGATTCAGGAAATACAAGTACACTTACTGATAGGGTTCTATGAATGCTCACACCATTAAATCGTTCACATCTTGATTTTGGAATAAAAAATATTTCTTGGTGAGAAACAAAAGATAACAATTCTTCGTGAGAAACAAAAGATAATAATTCTAGTAGATATTTGCATTTAAATGCTTCGATGAAGTCAAATCCTGAAATTATACAAAAAATGTGAGAATATGGTTTAAGTGAGTTTAAACCGTATGTTATCCGACATATAACAAATGAAAAAATATTTGCTCAATATCTCATTGGTTATTCTAAGTCAGGAAATAACATAAGAGAACTACAAAATCATACTCAGATGTCATTTTTAAAAACGCGTATTCAGTGAGATTGAGATAGTTTAATATTTACAGAGGAAGAAAAACAAGAACTTGATAAATTTTATCAAAGAACTCAAGATATTAGAAATCTTATCGATATTAAAAATAATCAATACGAGCAGATTTCTGAAGTTCAAAAAAATAGCATTATTACTATTTTAGAAGATGAATGACTCACAGAGGTTGAAGTTAAAACGATTCTTCCTAAAGACTTTCAAGATATTGCTCAACTAGAAGTTTTTTTATTGCAACTTGATACAATATTAGGTGAAAAATGAAAATTGGATTCAGATATCGATGCAATCATTACTAAAATTTTAGAAATAAACCTAAAAGCCCAAAAAGACAGAGTACAAACAGATTCAGAATCAAATGCTGTTCATGATTATTCTCCTGACTCATTACATTCATTATGAGAGTTATGACTCATTAATGAATGAAATTGAATTCCTGACACAAGTGCGATAGTAGATAACTATTTAGAAAAAAATTGAATAAATAATTTTTCTTATTCTGAAATTGAAATATTCCTTCTAAGTCTATGAGTTAAGGAGGAAGATATTAAGATATTAAGCCCAACTATTTATAATAAAATCAAATTAGTAGTTGATAGAGAAGTTTTAAGGATTCAAAGAGAACGTGACCCAAATAAACCATATAGTTCTCAGCCAGGTTTATATTCTGAAGCAATGAAAGGATTAGATATAAAAATTAAAACTGGGGATTTTAGTTATGAAACCTATATATCTAATAATTCTCAACAAAATAAAAATACTACAACACCTCAACTTACAGCAAACAATATTTCGTCTCCAGACTTACGTGATACTTATAGAGAACTGAGTTCTGAACTGAGTCTCACACAAGAAGAAGCACAAAGTCTCACCCAAGAAGAATTGAAACTCATAGCTTCTGATGAATCTATAAAAGAAAGTTTTATTAGTTTTAAATCTACACTCGATGAACTAAATTTAGAAAGTATCTGGCAATTTAGAAATCAGATTTTTAGAGCTATATGAAGTTTAAACTTTAATATCTCAGACGGAGATTATATAGGAGAAAACGAACTCAATATATTCTTGTCAAAAGTCACATATGCAACACTGTGAAAAGATACTGTTCCTGAACTTAAAAGTACTCCATCTAATTTAGTAGAAACAGCAAGAGTTATCAGAAGAGAAAACAATATCTGATTTTTATGACAAGTAGACGAAAGTAGCGTTTGAGAAGGATGATGAGTCATCGAAACGAAGTTTAGAGAAAAATTCGCACCAAAAGACGCCTGATTTATTTGATTTAAAACTGCAGCATTTTTAGAAGCTTTGAAATCATAAAAAAATCCCTCTCGGGATTTTTTTTATGATTCTATTTGATATTATCAATATCCAGAGTATCAAGAACCTCTTCGTCCTCACTTCATCTGATAATACTTGCTCTCACAATTTCATCATTTTTATTTTTAAGCTTCGTCAAGATAACTCACTGAGTCACTCTTGAAGTTTGTCTCACTCCTTTGAGATTAAGTCTAATAGTTTGACCTGCTTTAGATATAAGCAGTATATCACTTTCTTTTCTATCTTCTTCTGTAAGAATCTTAGCTGAAACGAGTTTTCCAGTTTTAGCAGTCATAGCCATAGCCTTCACACCAGATCCACCTCTTTTTTGATTTCGATATTCTTCTATTTCAGAGATTTTTCCAAGACCATTTTGAGTAACAATAAATACAAATTTATTTTCATCTCAAACAATAGCCACTTCAATCACATGATCTCCAGCTTTGAGATTGATTCATTTTACTCCAGCTGCAGCTCTTCCCATTTCACGAACATCATCTTCGTGGAATTGGATAGCCTTTCATTCACGAGTTGCGATAAATATACTATCATGTCATGTTGTTGTTTTCACCCATTTAAGGTTATCTCCTTCTCGTACTCCAACAACTTTGAGACCATTCGCTCTAATATTTCGAACAAGATCTGTATTGAGTTTTTTCACCACTCAGAGTTCTGATACGAAGAAGAGATATTTGTTTTCTTCTCTCGTTATATCCATAATTGCAGCAATCTCTTCATCTTTTTGTAGATTGAGAAGATTTACAATTGGTTGACCTTTCGCAATACGAGTAGTTTCTGGTATTTCATATGCTGGAAGAGTAAATACTCGACCTTTCGTTGTAAAGAATAGTAAGTCTGCATGATTCGTACTTGGAACAACTAAGTAGATTTCATCATCTTCTTTCGTAGCAGTGATGATTCATTTCCCTCATCGTCTTTGTGTCCTAAAGGCACTAGACTTGAGTCTTTTTACGTAGTTATTTTTTGATAATACGATAACTATATCCTCATTTGGAATCGTATCTTTTGCATTAAATTCTCAAACTTTTCCTGGATTTACTCGTGTTTTTCGCTCGTCTCCAAATGATTCTCGGATTACATCAAGTTCACCATCTATAATTGAAATAACTCGTTCTGGTTTCGCGAGTATATCCTTAAGATCAGTAATAAGTATTTTCTTTTCGTTCAGCTCATCTTCAACCTTTTGTCTTTCCAGACCAGCAAGTTTTTGAAGTCTCATTTCTAGAATCGCATCTGCTTGTAGCTGAGAAAAATCCCATTTAGCCATCAAGTTTTGTTTTGCATCATCTCGAGTTTGACTTGCTCGGATGGTTTTTATGATTTCATCAATATGATCGAGAGCCATCTTAAGTCCCTCGAGAATATGAGCTCGTGCTTCAGCAATTCGAAGTTCATAGCGAGTTCTTCGAACCACTACTTCTTTTCTATGATCTATAAACTCAAGCAGCATTTCTTTGAGATTATAGAGTTTTGGTTGAATCCCTCTTTCTCCTAGTGCAATCATATTAAACCCAAAGCTTGTTTGGAGCGTCGTAAGTTTGTAGAGTTGGTTGAGTACTTTTTTAGGAAAACTATCTTTCTTAAGTTCTACAATAACACGAACCCCATCCTTATTACTTGATTCATCTCTAATATCTGAAATTCCAACTATTTTTTTATCTCGAACAAGGTCAGCCATCTTTTCGATGAATGTTGATTTATTCATTCCATATGGAACTTCTGAGATATGAATATATTTTCTTCCTTTTTTATTTTCTTCAATAGTTGCAACTCATCTGACAGTAACTGAACCTCGTCCTGTAGAATAAGCTGTTAATAATGCTTCATTATCATAGACAATACCACCAGTAGGAAAATCTGGACCTTTTACAAATTCCATTAAATCTTCAATCGTTACTTCTGCAACATTTTCTGAGAGAAGAAGATGTTTAATAGCTTGAAGGAGTTCCGTTAAATTATGTGGAGGTATATTCGTAGCCATACCAACTGCAATCCCCATAACCCCATTCATGAGGAGATTAGGAATACGAGCTGGCATAACCGTTGGTTCTTGACGAGTCGTATCAAAGTTATCTCTAAAATCTACGGTTTCTTTTTCGATATCTATGAGCATATTTTCTGCCATCTTGGTCATTTTTGCTTCCGTATATCTATACGCAGCTGCTCCATCACCATCCATAGAACCAAAGTTCCCTTGACCATCTACAAGAGGATATCTCAAAGAAAAATCTTGAGCCATACGAACCATCGCTTCATATACAGAGCTATCACCATGTGGATGATATTTTCAGAGTACATCCCCGACTACTGTTGCTGATTTTCTATATTTTGCACTTGGACGAAGCCCTTGTTCATGCTTAGAATATAATATTCTTCGATGAACTGGTTTAAATCCATCTCTCACATCTGGAAGCGCTCTTGAAACGATAACACTCATTGCATATTCCATATAACAACTCTCCATTTCTTCAGAGATACTTCGAGCACTATCTCAAGTATATGTTAATCATTGTGGAATCGGAAGTATATTTTCATCATTTTCCATATTC
>JAGXIV010000033.1 GCA_024635485.1 bacterium
CAAAATATGAATTAATACTAGTGTAATCAAAGTCTCGAAAATTTAGTTGCATGAAAAAATTGAAATTATAAATATATTTCTATATCTTATCTAAAATACGATTAATTTAAATACTTAATCTAGCATTATCTATATTCTGGATTTTCAAATCAAAATTTATTTCAATCTTTCCATGCTTCTGGAAGATTTCCATATGCTGGAATACCTTTATTTTCATTTAAGATATGAGCCATATGCATGAGATTCCAAGTCATAAATGTAGTATTTTTGTTGGTAAAATCATTTTCTGGTCATCAAGAGTTTTTATCTTTATATGATGGTCATGGTCATACTTCTCAAAGCCATGCTGCATCAGCTTGAGGAGGAATAGTATAACCTATATGCTGCAAAGAATATAATACTCACATAGCGCAATGTTTTGCCCCATCCTCATTTCACGTTACAAGACAGCCTCCTACTTTACCATAAAATGCGTATTGTCATGATTCGTTGGTATCTCAAGAGTTTGAGTAGAGCCGTTCTATAATTTTAGTGCACTGTGATGATTTATCTCACAACCAAATTGGAGTAGTTATTATGAGGATATCTGCTTCTAAAACTTTTTTATATAGAGCAGGCCAAGCATCTTCTTTCCATCCCTCTTTCGTCATATCTGGCATTATTCCATTTGCAATTGGGTAATCTGCAGCTCGAATCACTTCAACAGATACTCACTGTTTTTCCATAATTATTTTGGAAATATCAATTAAACCATCAGTATGTGAGAGTTTTGGTGAAGGTTTTAATGTACAGTTTATAAAAAGAGCTTTGAGTCAAGAATAGTCAAAATTTTGTGATTTCATACGTTATAGTTACATAATAAAGTATACTATTGACTATAATCTTTTAGTGTATTAAAAGCGTAAGCCTCCTATGAAAGAATTATTTCTACTATCAGCTCCTGTCATTCATGGAAAAAAATTTTGAAGAACCATAGGTTTTCCCACTGCAAATTTAGATATTAAAAACAATCAAAATCAAAAATTTTGAGTATATGCTGTTGAGCTAATAATAGATACTAAAAAATATTATTGAGTTCTCAATCTTTGAGAGAGACCACATTTTAATGATGGGGGATGAGTAAGTTATGAAGTATATATATTAGATTTTAAAAAAGATATTTACACACAACATATCCAAGTATATGCGTATAAATATCTGAGAACACAACAAGTATTTAAAAGTGAGTCTGCTTTTATTGCCCAATATGAAAAAGATATATTGGAAGTCAGATATTTTTTTAAAGACTAATTTCGAAGACTCACATAGAGCATTCGAAACATTTTTTGATGAAAGTCTGCAAGTGCTTTATGTTCTATAATAATACTTGTTTCAGTACTAAAATCGATATAGGCTATTTTATTTCCATAGAGGGTCAGTGAAACATTATCAGTGAAGTCATCAAATTCTGGTGGAATAGTAATAATTTCTCTTTCGAGTCGAGGGAGTTTATCTTTTGCTCCAGATTCTGACATGATAACATATCTCTCAAGTTGTTTTTCGTCTCTTTTTTTTCGATAATCTTTCGGAAGATATGAGCTTGCTACTTGAACGTCTTTTTCAGAACTAATTCTATAAAATATTTCTCACGCTTCTAAGCTATTCACGATATCTGAAAATACGGCAGCAACTCATTTCTTTCATTCTCGGTAAATCACTCGTGGTTTATTATCAAGAGTTGAGTATTTTTCTACCAGTTGCTCAATATGAATTTCTTGTTCAGAAATTTGTGCACTATGAATATCTTGAATCGTATGTGGATGTGCTGCGATATAATTTTTTCTTTTTCCTTTATTTACTTCTATTACTAAACCAGAATCAAGGAGGTATGGAAGCTGTCTATAGATCTCTACTCTATGCATTCCAGATATTTTAGTGAGTTCTGCAATACTTTGTTCTCCATGTTCTAAGAGTAAAAGATATATCTTTGCCCCATGTTCTCCGACTCAAATAGCCTTTAGTATCCCGATATATTTATCCATATGAAACACGTTTGTTATATATTAATAATCACATTGTAAACATAATATAGAAATAAAAAAATATTTTTTCTATTTTTTGTTGTTACATAAAAGTTCTTTTTTACGAAGAGATTATTTTTAGCCATATACTACAAGCGTTTTATTATTTAATGAGAGTATATGACAGAATTTTTAAAACCAGAACAAGCTCAAGCACTCTTAGCTCAAAGAGAAAAAGAACTTTCAGAATTGAGATACGAAGTATGTGATAAAACTAAAAATATTCTAGAGTGAGCAATACAAGATGCTATTAGGAATTGCAAAGCAGAAGTTTCAATCGTAATACACTGATATGCAATAGAAGAATGATCTGTTTCAGTGAAATGATTTCTAGAGCAAGAATGATATAAAAACGTAATGATTGAAGAGACTGGATATAGCTGCTTTAATAATAATAGGGGACAAACTCAGATAGTATTTAGTATTTAATATTATATGTTTAGGGATTTTTCTGAGTTTCTATAAGATAAATTCATATTTTTAAATATAAAATATGAGTATAAAAAATTATATCGCTGAGTATCCAAATTTCCCAAAACAAGGAATTAACTTTAAGGATATTTCTCCAATCCTCGCAAATCCAGAGGTACTTAAATATGTATGTCATGAAATGGCTGAAAAATGTCGATGAGCAGATAAGATAGTAGCACTCGATGCAAGAGGGTTTATATTTGCTCCTATGATAGGACAAATACTTTGAATCGATGTTATAATGGCTCGTAAACCAGGGAAACTTCCTGGAGAAACAGTTTCTATTTCCTATGACTTAGAATATGGTTCAAATACTATAGAAATTCAAAAATGAGCTATAAGTTCTTGAGATAAAATTGCTATAGTTGACGACCTACTTGCAACAGGTGGAACTGCTATGGCTGCAATTCAGTTGGTTGAAAAATTAGGATGAGTCATATATCACGCAGCATTTGTAATCGGACTCAATGAAGAATTTTTACTGAATCAACAAAGTAGGAAATCATTAGTAAATTATAGCATTTCTTCGATAGTAAATTATGAATCATAAAAAATCTCGAATTATCGAGATTTTTTTCTTTCAGGTTTAATATATATTTTTCAATAAGAACCAGTTTTTTTGAGTTCAGCTTTTGATTTTTTTGGAGCATATTTTTTTTCCTTTGCTGATAGTTTTGGTTTTGAATATTTGATGACCTGATCATGGAAAGAATCATCTTTTATAATTTCTATAGATTGTCCTATATGTTTTTCTATTGCTTCTAAAAATGGCTTTTCTTGTTCTATACAAATTGAAAGAGCAAGTCATGATTTTCAAGCTCTGGCAGTTCTTCCGATTCTATGTACATAGGTTTCAGGTTCTGAAGGTATATTATAGTTTACGACGCATGATAACTCCGCTACATCCAAACCTCTCGAAGCAATATCAGTCGCTATCAGGACTTTAATATCTCATGATTTGAGAGCAGCAAGTGCATTTTTTCTCGCATTTTGTGATTTATCTTTTGATATACTCTCGCATTTTATTCCTGCAAGTTTTACAAATTTCTCTACGTAGTCAATGTCATCTCTTGAGCGAACAAAAATAATAATTGAAGAAAGGTCTTTTCTTTTTACAAGTTGTTGTACTATTTTTTGCCTATGACTTGCTTTTGCCATAAATACTTTTTGCTCAACTTTTTCAACAGTAGGAGCTTGTGCTTCAATATGAATTCTCTTCGGATTATGTAAGAGTTCTCCAGCAAGTTCTCGTGTCGTTTTAGGAAGGGTTGCTGAAAAGAAGAGAGTTTGTTTCTTTTCTGGAACTCTTTTTAAGATTTTTTTAATATCAGAAAGAAATCCCAAATCAAGCATTCTATCAGCTTCATCTAAAACAAGTATTTCTACATAAGAGAGTTTCACTTTTCATTGACTAATGAGATCCTCAAGTCTTCCAGGAGTAGCTATGAGGATATCCACTCATTTTTCTATGGCTTTTATTTGATGAAAATCATTTACTCCACCAAAAATAACCGTTGACTTCATATTGGTATTAGTGCAGAAATCCTTGATACTGTCTCAGATTTGACCTGCAAGCTCACGCGTAGGAGCTATAATGAGAGCTTCAATCTTTCTCTTTATTGGTCCATCAGGCAAATTTCGAGCTTCTCGAGCTACATAGAGTCTTTGAAGTAATGGAAGAGTAAAGGCAAGTGTTTTTCCACTTCCAGTTTGAGCGCTGGCAAGTATATCATGACCATGAATGGCTGGTGGTATCACAGCTTCTTGTACTGGAGTTGGTGTTTTAAAGCTTTGTTTTTCAAGTGCTTTTGTGAGAGGTGGGATTAATCAGAGTTTTTCGAAAGTCATAGTTTTTTATTAGAATGTACTTGAGTATAATAGTATTTCAGGAGAAACAAAAATTATAGATCTAACTTTCTAAAAATTGGAACTTTCTATCTGTTGGTATTTCTCATATTCTTTCCATTCGCTCAAGTTCTTCTTTTCATCCTCTCACTATAAGTGTGTTTGGACTGAGATCGATACTTAGTTCTTGTTCTATTAATGATTTAATTTCATCTTTTGTGCTAATTATAGCTTTTATTATTTCAATAGATGAATCAAATCTTTTAGTTGAATCTATGATAGTCCATGGTGCATGAATAGAATCAGTCTTTCTCAGTATTTGTTCTTTTGCAAGTGTATATTGTTTCCATTTCTCTTGTGCTTCTGCATCGACTGGAGAAGATTTCCATCTTTTTCTCACTGATTTTCTCGCTTCTAATCTTTCTTTTTGTATTTTTTTCCCTATTGAAAGGTATATTTTGAGTAAATCAAATCATTGATCTATTATTTCCTTTTCTGCCTCGTTTACATGTTCCATAAACCAATTATATTCTTCCTGAGTACAAAAACCCATTGCAGCCTCAACTCAAGCTCTATTATACCAAGATCTATCATAAAATTGTATCTTTCATTGTGTTGGAAATGAGCGGGAATATCTTGCAAACCAATTATTTTCAAATCTTTCTTCTGAGGAGGGAATACCTGCAAATGCCGTTACTCAAAAATTTTTATTATTGAGTTGCTCAGTTATTTTTTTTATGTTACTTCCTTTTCCAGCAGTATCTCTTCAGTCTAGTGTTACAATAACTTTTTGTTTTGACTCTTGTAAAAACTCAGCCCAATATGATAGAGCACCCTGATATTCTCTGAGATGGTCTTTTTCCTCTCATTCTTCAAATCGTTTTACCATGAGTTGTATCATAGCATCGTTCATTCAGCTGCCCCTAAGACTTTTCATGAGACTTTTTGGATCATAAATTACAGGAATATGACTTCGTTTGTTCATAATTATATTGAGAATAAGATTATATATTTTTAATATAATATAAATTATATAATTGTCAATTTATATAATGCAATTTTATAATCATAAAATTCTTTTGGTATTATTACAATTCAGAAATATAATGTTAATATTAATTATTAATATAGAAACTATGGAAATTACAAAAGACAACTTTGAAGCAGAAACTTCTAAAGATATGATTTTACTTGATTTTTGGGCTGAATGGTGTGGACCTTGCCAAGGTATGATGCCAGTTCTTGCTGAGCTTGAAAAATCAGGAACGAAGGTTGGAAAAATAAATGTTGATGAACAACAAGATCTCGCAGCTCAGTTTAGAGTTATGAGTATTCCTACATTTGTACTTTTTAAAGATGGAAAAGCAGTAGAACAAATCATAGGAAGTCAAAGCCTTGAAGTACTTCAAGCGATAGTAAAAAATCACTCATAAAAAATAAAGTGAGATATGAGGTCCCATATAAGGGGGCCTTTTATTATGCCAAAAAATGAAGCAAGTGTTTTGTATACAAATCTCTTGCAATACATAATTATTATGTATGAGTATTAAATCTTTAAGATAAACATTATGATTTACATTTTATTAATTATCTCTGCTGCTATATTATTCTTTGTTGAGAATAAAATGCAAAACTTAAAAGAGAAGAGAAAACAAATTCTTTTTCTTGAAAGTTAAAAGTTAACTCATCAATATTACTATTTAAAATTTTATTATGACTCATAAAATAATTGCTTCTTGTATTGCTATTTTTCTTCTTTCTCTTGGTATGACTTTTAGTTTTGTCCATGCAGCTGATTCAGCATCTGATAAAATCATTCAAGAATCAGATTCAACTTCAACGTTTGAATCTTATGTGAGTCAAAATGAACTTGGAATGTTAGAAGTAACGCTTCTTACAAAGTAGTTTTATTAAAATAGATTTTTCTAAAACTTATAGATTCTACTAGTGCGAGATCTGATTACTGCATATACTCAAGATATTACTCTTCCAAATGATGTCACATCTAATTATACTATGCTACGATTTTTAAGATATGAACTTATGCTTCAAAATTCATACAAAAATAAAATTTAAAAAAGCAAGCTTGCGAGAGCTTGCTTTTTTTGTAGTATAGATACATAAAATTAATAATTATTTCACACGTAGTTGTTTTTTATTTATATAAATAAAAAGAGTGAGTCTGCTAGGCTCTTATTTAGACTCTCTCTCATAAGTATGTTTCTCTTTTTTTAAACTATGAAAAAAATTTTTAAAGACAAAATCCTCAATATTGAAAATACTGACCTCTATGATCAGACTTTTTTATTTGAATATGTAGAAGATATTTCAAGTTCCTCAGAAAGGCAAATTATATTTCTTTCTGACTTGTTAGAATCACGAAAAAATGAAGAAGTCTTACAAAAGGTCTCAGAAAAACCAGCTATGTATTCAGAAGTGTATAGTCCAAAAGATGAACTAGAAATATTTAGCGAACTTTTTGAACAAGCTCTGAAAGAAAAGAAAAAAATTCATATAATCTGAATAACGCTCTGAGAAGAAATAAAAATGCTGGAAGCATATTATGAAAGTTTAGGTTTCATGCGAGAGGATATTAACGCCTTTGATATTGATTTTTCTGTTCCACTGGTTACCGTAAGTTGTAAAATTGAGAACCTGATGTGGAAGGGAAGTGATTATAAAGCCCAAAGAAGTAATATATTTTTTAATCCACCTATCAGAGAAACAGGTCATAATAAAGCACTCTTTAAATGAATTACTCGAGGAGTAATAGCTGGAATTGAGCTGTGAGAATTTACAAATACGAAACAAGATTTCATTGCAGACTGTGTGAGAGATGAAAAAATACTCCCACTTTTTATGGGAAAAATACTCAAATATAATCTTGAAGATGCAGGATTAGTAGGAAATATAAAAGAACTTAAAATTATATACTAGAAATTTGTCATTATAATTATTTATGTATAATGTACTTTTATTTTTTAGAATTCAAATGAAACACACAGTATTAGGTGGTGAATATCGTGAATTTAGTTGTTTAGATGAAGAAAGAGAAGCACAAGACGATATAAATCAACGTTTTGAATCACTTTTATATCTCAGACACCAGGATAAAGAAGAGTATGAGGAACATTACAGACTTATGCAATTTCAAATTAATGAAAAGCATATTCTATGAAAAAATATTGATTTGCTGAGTCAATTAAAAAATCCGAATTTTGAAATAGATATGTCTCCTGTATCCTTTTGAAGGAGTAGATTTAAGGTGATTTTTCAGGAAGTTATTTCTATTTTATCTAAAGAGTGAGATCAAAGCAAGCCTTGAGATTTAAAATTCTATTGTTTAAAAAAATGACCGAATGCTAATTCTCAAATTATAAGACTTTCTGAACTGCGTACACAGGCAGGAGTTGATATGACAAGAGCTCTAACTCGATTTGTAGAATTATCTAACAAATAATTCATTCCATATAATATCTTCCCATTTTTTCATTTCTTCATAGTCTGCATCATCCTCATGATCAAAACCAATTATATGCAAGACAGAATGAATCACGAGTTTATAAAACTCATGTTCTGTTCATAGCTCATATTCTTCTCATTGTGAAACTATCTTTTCTTCACAGAATATCAGTTCTCATGCAATATCTTCATTTTTTAAGTCTGAAAAATCCTCGAAATAATGAAAACTTAGGACATCAGTTGATACATCGATATTTCTATAGTTCTTGTTCAAATTTTGTATACTAAGTGCATCTAAAAAGACGATATTAAGGGTTCATTTTTGGGAGAGAGAAATATGCTTAGAAATACGCATTGATATCTCGTCAAGGGTATTTTGTGAGTAGGTGAAATCCGGTTTTTCTATGACGTGAAGCGAAAACATGTAAATAACTTGTAAGAAATGTAATAGAATGAGTATAAAAAATTTGCTAACAAAGTCTAGCAAGAGTATAATACCAATGTTTTCTGTTCTATAGGAGGCAGGTCCAATAATTTTTTTCTTACAACAAAAAATTTAACAGGAGGTGTTCTACACTAGTTGTCTGGGTGAGGGTTTACTCCTTCCGAAAGACTAAGGCTCTTCCGACTTAGTGTTTCACAAGAAATACAAAATCTTGGACTGACCATAGTTACGGATTCAAATTATTATTACAAAATCAGGCTTTCGAGTTTGATTTTTTTTTATTGTGAGATATAATTCATAAAGTTAAAAATTCAAAAAACTATTAAGTATGACAGCAATAATTTCAGAAGAACAAGTAAAAAAATTAAGAGAAGCGAACGTAGCTGTTCCAGACGTAAATGAAACATGTATTTGATGTTCAGCGTGTGTAGCTATTTCTCCTGATGTTTTTGAGCTCAATGATGAATGACTGAGTGAAGTAACGCTCAGAGATAATTATGAAGGATGTGATGTAGATGACGCGATTGCAGCGTGTCCAGTAGATGCTATTTCTTGGAATGCATAATGTTTCTGAATGGGGGAGGTCTTTCATGTATTGAAAGACTTTTTTATTTCTCTTACTCTTTCTCTTACAGTCCATATTTATAATTATGATATTAATTTCTAAAAAGTAAGAATGAAAAACAAATATAAAATATATGCTGGAATACTATGAGTTGTTGTAATATGATTTCTTTGAATGCTTTGAGCTAATTACCTAAAATATCAAAAGGATCTAGAAATAAAGCAAGAAAAATTAGCTCAAACAGAAACTATTTGAGAAGCATATTTTGCAGGATGATGTTTTTGGTGTGTAGAATCTGGTTTTGAAAAATATAAAGATGAATGAGTTATTGATGTCATCAGCTGATACGCAGGTTGAAATACAATAAACCCTACATATAGAGAAGTATGAACTGGGGAAACATGACATAGGGAGTCTGTAAAAGTAGTGTATGATACCTCTAAAATACAGTATGAAGATCTCCTTCAAATATTTTGGAGATTGGTAAATCCTACTGATAACGAAGGACAATATGTTGATAGAGGTTTTACCTATACAACTGCTATATTTTATCAAACTCCAGAGCAGAAAGAAGCTGCTGAAACATCAAAAAAAGAACTTTCTGCTTCAGGACGATATGGTGACAAAGAAGTCATAACTCCTATTATTCCTTATACAAACTTTTATGAAGCTGAGGATTATCATCAAGATTTTTATATCAAAAGTCCAATCAGATATACAACTTATACAAATGCTTCTGGGAGAAAAGAATATTTAGAGTCTATATGGTGAGAAAATATTCATTATCAAATACCAGGAGAGTAATATGAGATTAGAACGACTTGATATACTCAGATGACTTGCTATTGTGATGATGGTTGTTTTTCATTTTCAATATAGTATGCAAAATATTTTTGGAATAGAGATTACTTTTATTCCAGATTTTTTTTGGTTTTATTTTGGTAAGATATCGGCGCTTTTATTCATTTCTATAGCCTGAATTTCATATTTTTTGGCTGAAAATAAATACGGTGATAAAATTTATAAAAAATATTTTCTTTATAGTCTTATACTGACTGTATTGGCTCTCATAATAACAATTTGAACTTATTATTTTCTTCCAAGTCAATTCATAGTATTTTGAATATTACACTTTTTTGCTCTGAGTTTTCTTATTTTACCTTATGTAGCAAAGCTGAAACTTTGGACCCTTCCACTAGCTCTATGAATAATATTATACTGAGTATTTTTTATTCCAGTTATTGATATCCGATATTTATTTTGGGCTTGATTTCTCTATCCATGATTTTCTTCTGCAGATTATTACCCACTTATTCCATATTTTTGAGTCATGTTACTTTGATATAATTTTGCTCTCATTATTTCAAAAATTGATTTTCTTCATCTTATATTCAAAAAAACCAATCCAAACTCTACTATAGAATCTGGCCTCATTTGGTCAGGGAAACATGCTCTATTGATATATATCATTCATCAGCCAATGATCTATATATTGATTAGCATTGCATTGTTTCTGTTTCAAAATAAATATTAAGACTCGGTATCATAATAGAGAAACTCATCTGAAAATTTACTGAGTACTTTTTTTGTTGCCTTCAGGTGTTGTTTAATTTCTTTATCAAAATCATCACTTACATTGAGTTTTGCCAGTTGTTCCAAATTTTCATGCATTTCTTTAAGCACAAACGGGCTTTCTTTTGCATAATGTCGAATTTGTGTAAGTGAGAGCTCGATGAGTTCTGCATAAGTAAGTTCTTGAAAAATTATCCGAGGATGCTTTTTGTCATCAACTTTTACTATTTGAGGCATCTCAAAAGTTGAGAGTTCTCAGAGAAATGAAAATATTCGCGAAAGACTTGATATAGCTGTGAAGGGATCATTTATTCATGGGCTCAGAGCTCGAACCGCTATCTCTACGAGTTGTTGCAAAGAAAACTTTATATCTCATAAAGGACTTCTCGTTTTAGAAATACTAATACAATTTTTAAGTGCATCAAGTGTTTCTCGCTGCATCATATTTTTTGCTGATATTTGCAGGAGTGGTGTTCCAAGAATACTAAAATCTCAAGATATCTTAAGAACTCTTACAAGTAAATCATGTTCTAGAGCTATTTTCATAAGTTTTTCCCTATCAACAAAGCTCACATATCCTCACATATCTGTAGCTACTTCACTCATATGTTTATATCTAATAACAACTGATTCAAAGCGTCTGAGTTCTATTTCATCCTCTAAGGGACTGCTTTTAGTTACTCATTTTTTATGGTATTTTTTTTCAAGATTCTGGATCAGTTCCTCATAAATATCTTTCAATAAGGTATCTGCTTGAATCGATAAGGCGATATGATGAATATAAAAAATAAGGAGTATAATATTGGCTAATGCTGATATAAGCGCAATAAAAATAGAAATATCAGGGAAGAAATCTACATAGTTCTCACTTCTTATAATTCTCAGAGTGAGTAAACAATAGGTAAAAGTGGCAAGATATGAACCCAAAACTATTTGATTGAGTCTATTTTTCATAAAATTTTTCAGAATTCTTGACCCAAACTGACCTGCTGCAAGTGTGAGTGCTACTAGAGTAATAGAAAATACGAGACCAGCTATAGATATCATCGAACTTGATATTGTAGAGAGTATTTCTCTATATGATTCAACAGAACCTTTTAAGAAGCTGAGATATGGGATATCGATTCAAAGTCCAGAACTTGAATCGATATACACAGATAAAAAAGAAAGTCATCAACCAGCAAATATTATTAAAATGGGAAGAAACCAAAAACTTGAGAGAAGAAAGGCTTTAAACTCTAAAAAAGTTGTTTTCATAAAAAAGTTATTTTTGATATATGTCTACATATACTAAATAAAAAATTATAAAAACCAAAAAAGCTTCTATATGGAAGCTTTTTTATTGTCATGTGAATTCGTCTTTCTATAGGAGTCCTTATACTATATGAACATAATAGCAAAAATAATAGAAGCAAAATTTATTCTTCATCTTCTAGATTTTCTTCCATTCTTCTCATAATTTCTTTATTAATCGAATTATCATCGTGCTCTATCATAGAAAATAATGTTTCTTGATTGAGTACGATAGTAGTGATAGGAGTTTTTGCGATGATAGTAGCGCTTCGCTCTTCCTCGTTCAGAAGTGCAATTTCTCCAAAAATATGTCATACACTCAGATGAGCACTAAGTACACCGTTGATGAATATTTCTACTTCTCAGTTTTCTATAATATATCCATTTCCATCAGGCATATCTCATTGTTCCATAATTATTTCACCAGCAGCAAATGCTTGTCTTTTTGAGTGATTGAGTATTTCTTGAACTACCTCATTCTTAATTCACTCAAAAATTTTAAGTTTCTTTGTATTTGTAAAAAAATCCATCGTCTTTTAGGCTATAATATAAATTTATACAAAAAGTATACTACACAATCTTCCTGGTATCAAATTTTGCTTCTGCTTTTTTTCTATGATATTATGTATGTATTATTCTTTTTTAAATACTTTGTATGGACGCATCATTTATACTTCAGGATATTTTTATTTTCTTGCTATCTCCAAGTATGCTGTGAGTATGTGTTACTTTTATCATACTATTTATTTTAAAATTTATTTTTTTAAAATTCCCAGATTCTAAAACTGTCCTTGTACTTGAGCTTATATATGAAAAATGATATGTATTTTTTGAGGATATTTTAGGAAAAGAACATAAAAATATTCTTCCATATATCGTAAGCTTATTTTTTTTGTTACTTATTATAAATCTACTTGGAGTTGTTTCAGATTTTATTGCTCCGATTTTTGGGATTAGTGAAGCTGGTAAGTTCTATATGGCAGAATATTTCCAGACTCCAAGTGCTGATCTCAACTTTAATATAGCACTTGCTGCAGTGAGTATTGTACTCCTATTAGTTCTTCAATTTACTCACTTTGGATACAAAAAAACCTTCTACAATTATATTCCGATTTTTGGGAAAGGATATCTTAGCTATCATGCAAACAAAAAATCTCGTCTGAGTGTAATAATATATCCAATAGTAAAAAGCTTCGATATTATTTTATCTATATTTCTCTCACTCCTTGATATAGTAGGACTTGTAGCCAAAATTATATCACTTTCTTTTCGTCTTTTTGGGAATATTATATCTGGTTGAGTTCTCCTTGTTTTACTTGTTGGGGCGCTCAGTGATTTCAGTCAAAAGATGACAGCATTTCTTTGAGGAATAAATTTTCCAATACTCTTTCCACTTATTTTGTATGCTCAAAGTACACTTGTTGCTTGTATACAAGCAATGGTATTTGCTTTGCTCGTTGCAATATTTATACGAGTTTCTCAATTAGAAGCAAGTTAGGAAAGTGTACAGAAAAAATGATTTGTGCTAGACTTAAAATATATAATTGTTAAAAGAAAAATATGGATATATCAGCTATGTCAATGTGAGCAGCACTTGCTGTTGGATTATCAGGTCTAGGGGTAGCACTAGGAGAGGCTGCACTTGCGAGAACATCTTTAGAAATGATGGGGAAGTCACCACGACTATCAGGAACAATGATGATATTTACAGTTTTATGAATTGCCTTAGTAGAAACGGCCGTTATTTATGGACTTGTTGTTGCATTTACTATTATAGGTTCAACATCAAGTGATATAAACATGGTTTCAGCGGGTCTTGTCATGGGACTTACTGGTTTTTGAGCTGGACTAGGAGAAGGAATGCTTTTAGCGAAGGCTCTGGAAGCGGTGAATAGAAATCCAGAAAATAAAAATCAAATTCTTCAGTATATGGTTCTCTTTGCTGCTCTTGTAGAGACGAGTGCTATATATGGATTGGTCGTAGCTATGAAACTTATCGGATAATTAAACAGTATGCCAGAAATAGATGTATATATCGTCCTCGCTCAGGTAATAAATTTTGCAATACTTCTTGGAGTATTTCATTATTTTTTATGAAGCAAGCTCAGTAAAAAAATTTCAGAGCGTAGAGTACCTGTCTCTTATACACATCTGACGCTGCCG
>JAGXIV010000034.1 GCA_024635485.1 bacterium
AGATTGAAATAAATTTTGATTTGAAAAGCCATCAATATAGATAAATGCCCAAATAAATGTTTAAATTATTTATATTTTATATAGTATGTAGATAATATTTATTTAAAGATTTATATGCAATTTAACTTACAAGGTTTCGATTATACCGATATTAATGATTATTATGAACTCCTTATTGGAGCTTCTCTCACCTTTCTTCCTAAAATAATCTGAGCTATACTTGTATTTTGGATAGGTTTTAAAATAGCACATGGGATTTCCCAATGACTTAGAAAATTTTTTGATAACAAAGACTTTGATCCAACCGTTGAAAATTTCTTAGTAAATCTCTTGAGATATATCCTCAGAGCTTTAGTAATACTTGCAGTTATTGGAATACTCTGAGTACAAACCTCAAGTTTTGTAGCACTCATTGCGACTGCAGGGTTTGCTCTAGGTGGAGCTCTATCTGGAACTCTTGGACATTTTGCAAGTGGAATAGTGATTCTCGTATTTCGGCCTTATAAGATATGAGATATTGTGGAAATAGACAGTTATACAGGTTCAGTTATAGATATTACGGTATTTAGTACAAAACTACAAACGGTTGATACAAGAATTATTATCATCCCAAATAATGACGCAATAGGAGGAAGTATTGTAAACTATTCCCTTAAAGATGAGAGACAAATTGATATGAATATATGAATATCATATTCTGATAATATTGATACAGCCAGAAAAGTACTCACAGAAATTGCTCATTCAAATATGAAATGTATTATTGATGAGGACCTACATCCTGTAAAAGTGGTGGTAAAAGAACTCGGAGATAATGCTGTCATTGTAGCTCTCAGAGTCTGGACAAAAACAGAAGACTATTGGGCTCTCTCCTTTGAACTCAGAGAAACTATTAAAAAAGAATTTGATAAACAAGGACTCAACTTCCCTTTCCCACAAAGAGATGTGCATATGTATCCAGCAAAATAGAATATATCCTAACACAAAAATGAAAAAACTTTTCAGGACAAATGAAAAACATTTTTGAATAGGTATCAAATTATATGTAATTCATTAAGCTTATATAGCTTATCAAAAGAAATATTGAAATTCGAGTCCATAGTTTTGCAGTCAATAGAATCAATTAAGCGTATCTGAAAAGTAGTTACTCCACTTGTAAAATATAATTACATTATCTTAGGTCAAAAAAGTATAGCTGAAAAATTCAGCTATACTTTTTTTATCCTTGAGTTTATATGACTTTATTTATACTCTGAAAGAATTGTTTTCATTCTCTCAAAAGCTGCTTGTTTTGCCTCGTTTGCAAGCTCATCACTTGAATCTGTATCTGCCTGTCTCATAAATGCGTGTCCTACTCCATCATATATTTCATACTCAAATAGATTAGAGTTTTCCTGCATTTCATCTTCCGTTTTTTCTATAGTGGCATTTACTCTATCATCATTTTCAGCATAGAATCCGTATACCGGAACATCTACACTTTGATAAAATCCTTCATCTTCTGGTGCTGTTCCATAAAATACAAGTGAAGCTTTATAATCATCATTGTTTGCAAGTCTAAATGATTGAGAACCTCCCCAACAAAATCCTGCTGATACCAGATTTCCATTAAATGTTTCAAGAGTCTTTGCATAATTTGATACTGCCTCTAAATCTGAAGAAATATCATCTTGAGAAAGAGAATAAAGGGCTTGTGTTGCATCGTCAGGAGTAGCAAAATCTGATGTTTTTTGTCTTTCACTATCAAAGCTTGATAAGAGATCTGGAGCAATCACGATGTGTCATTCTGCAGCGACTTGATCAGCCATACTTCTTGCCCAATCATTGAGTCATTTATTTTCATGAATCAGTACAACTGCACTACTACTCTCTTTATTCTCAGGATATACTACAAATGCATAAATAGTTTTTCCATTATTATCAATTTCTACCCATTCTTGATGTCTTGGGGAGTCAGATAATATTTCTTTAACTGTATCTTTTGTCTCAAGCTCTTGTGATAATTGAACTACTTCAGTATTAGAGGAAATAACTTCCTGGCTTTTTTCTTCAGTATTTGAATCAGTAAAAGAACAAGATATGAGAAACAAACTCAATAACAATATACTAAATTTCTTCATAACATTCACTAAATTATAAAATAATACCAATATAGTATATTTATGATTCCTTAAATTAAAAAATTTTCTCGTTAGACTTAGTTTTTTGGACTACTATTTATCTCTACCATTTTACGGAATGTGTGATTCACTCTTGGATCTTTTATTTTTAATTGTTTTGGAATTTGATGAGACCAATGAGATTGAGTAAGTCACGACATGGTCACTAATGAGCCATGTTCTAGATGAAGCATTATTCTAATCTCCGTACTAATCAAGCTGACGAGAAGCAACTATATGTTTTCCATACATAAAAACTTCTTCATTCTTCCAAGGATTTTCTGTTAACAAATAATTTAGTAGATTATCTACAATCTTCAAATCATATATAGTACCATATATACTTTGTATCTCTGTCATATGAAAGTAATTGTGTAGCGTTATACATAACTATAGAATTTAAAATTTTATAAAATTATTTTGTTCAATCGTATTACATATCAGTAACAATTTTCTCTAATAAATTATATAAAAAAGCACTTCAAATTAAATTTAAAGTGCTTTTATTTCGTTTTGTAAATGGTGAGGCATCCGGGGCTCGAACCCAGGACCTTGTCCTTAAAAGGGACCTGCTCTACCAACTGAGCTAATGCCTCATTTTCAAAACGCTCGGGTATTGTATAAAAAAACTAATAAAGCGCAAATTTTTATGAAACTTTTTTTCTGGGATGCAATACTCCATCAATATATTCAACCACATATCGTATTTCTCCGTTCTTTTCTAGGAAAATTTCTGTATCACTTGGAAACTCAAACACTCCTCTCACTCTCTGACCATCCTGTAATCTCTTTAAAACTATTTCATCTTCTATTGGATAGATTCTATCTGGAAATACTTTTAATACACTGAGTGTATCATCAAAGCTTACTGATGATAAGTCTTGAAGGAGATTGTGTGTCAGATGACCAACCGTGAGTCTTCTGAGTTCAGCTATGTATCATCACGTGCCTAGAAATTCTCCTAAATCAGAAGCAAGAGTTCTAATGTAGGTTCAGGCTGTGACAGAAACCTCTAACTCAAGTTTTGGATACTCAAAAGAAAGAATTTTAGTATACAAGATAGTAGCTTGTCTTGCTTTCATTTCTATTTCTTCTCCTGCAAGCGTACGATCGAGTGCTCTTTTTCCATTTATTTTAAGGGCTGAATATTTTGGAGGTATTTGAGTAATCGTTCAGGAAAAATTTTCTGATAGAGTCTTTTCTATGAGTGCTGTAGTTATTTTATTCTGAAATTTATGCTGTTCTGCGTCTGAAATATAGTTAATTTCTGTATCTCTATCCAGTGAAGCTGAGCTTCCATTTAACATAATTGTTGCTATATATGTTTTTGAATCTTTTTCAACGTATGATATGAGTTTAGTATAATTCCCAGTTGCCACTAAAAGACCTCCAGTTGCGAGTGGATCAAGTGTTCCTGTATGACCAATTTTTTTGATTCATAAGGTCCTTCGCATATCGCGAAGGACATCAAAGCTGGTCATTCAACTCGGTTTATCTATATAGAAAAAAGCGTCCATTAATAATTGTGCTTTCCATGAGAATCTAAAAATCTCGGATGAGTATCTATTCAGAGAACTGGTTGTGTGAATGAGAACGAAGCAAAATTAAAATATCATAAATCAAGCAACACTTTCCCAGTAATACTGTCAGGACTGATATAGTTTTCTCGGGTAACACAGGTTTGAAAACAGGTTCGTCCATCTGTTGAGTGGTTTCTATTATCTCCCATTACAAAATACTCACCTTCAGGAATCTCATATATATATTCAGCTCTGTCTCCTCGTACAGTAGTATCTTTATTATTTTCATCAGAAAGATAGTCTCACTCTTCAATCTCATCAAATTCTCCATTCATTTGATTTTTGAGATATACTCTTCCATCCTCTATTTTGAGTGTTTCTCATGGAAGTCCTACGACTCTTTTTATGAAATATTTACGATCTTCACTTACTTCTGGAGTAAATATAACCACATCTCATCTTTTGATTTCACTTATTTGTCAGAAAAATGGAATATTGAGATATGAAAGTCTATCTACAATGATAAACTCTTTGTCATAATAACTCTCATACATAGATTGACCATTGATTTGAAATGGCATCACGAGAAAAGTACGAATAAAAAGTACAATAATTAGGATTATTATAATATCCTTCAAGAAATCGAGGGCTTCATTTTTAAATTGTGTCACAAATTTGAATCAAAGTATAATATGCTTGCTATTATAGTGGCAAGTAGAAAAAAACAAAAAGATATCTTTAAAAATACTCTCAAATTATTTGAGAGTATTTTATCGTTTCTATTCGTCTGATTTGAGCCAATCTGGTATCTTCATACCATCATCCCATAATTCTTCAGAAGATTTAGTTTTTTGGTCTTTTTTGTCATTATTCTCACCATCTTGTTGTTGCTCCGGTGTATTATTTGTAGGAGAATTTTTTTTCGAGGGTGTTACTTTTTCTTCTTTTTTTTGACCACTTGCTTTTGATTTTGAATCATCAGGAGTTTTTGAATCTTGCTCTGCATTAGAGGGAGTTTTAGAACTTGCTGTTGCCTTAGATGCTTGATTTTTTTCATTTTGAGGCTGATTCTCTTTTGTAGCTTCATCATCAAAACTGCCTTTAAGCCAATCTGGAACTTGTGTATCAGCGACAAGGCTGGGATCATTATCTTCTTTATTTATATTACTACTCTCAAAATCTCATTGACTATTTTTTGATGGAGCCACATCCTCATCTGGAGCATTTGTAGAAATATTTGCATCTAGTTTTTTTTCTAAAATGCTTTGATCCTCTTGAGATGTAGAAACATTTTCGTTCTTTTTGGAAGATTCAGAAGTATCTAAACTTCCTTTGAGCCAATCTGGAACTTGTGTATCTTCTTTGAGCTGTGTTTCTTTTTCAATATCAAAATTATCTTGCTTTTGATTTTTTGGAATATTAAAATTATCAGTACCCAAATCATCTAATTGTTTAATATTCATAGGCTGATTTTGTTTCCTATTTCAGCTATTTTGCTGTCCTGTACTAGTATCTTTTTGGCTTTGTGTTTTTTTACTTTCTGATTTCTCTGCAGCAACTGCTGTAGTATCACTTGCAGCAAAGCTTCCTTTCAGCCAATCTGGAACTTGTTCCTCTTCTGCTGTTTTAATTTCAGAAGTATTTTTTTCTGATTCAACTTTTACTTCTGTTTTCGTATTTTGTGATGGAAGTTTTGTAGTACTTTTTTGAGAACTTGAAGTATTTGAATCTGCAAGTGGATCATCTTTTGAATCAGAAAATATATCTGATTCAGTTTTTTTAGTATCATCACTTGTTTCTAAAAATTCTGACAATATGTCTTCTTTTTCTGAGCTCATTTCTGAAGATTTAGATTTTCTTGAAGCTCCAGAAGTTATTTTGGTAACATATCCTGAAAAACTCAAATCTTCGTCCTTATTAAATAGCTTATAGAAAATAAATATTCAAAATACTATAAGAGCGAATGCAAGGAGTATAAATCCAATAATTTTTAAAATAGTAACAAGTATCGCTACAATTCATGAACTTGAGTTATTTCCACTGGGAGTCTCCGCTATAATATCTTCTTTTTCAGCATCAGGAATATCCTCAATATTTCATCCATATACAAGTGATGTCAGTATCGCTTTGAAATCTAGTTTTTGGTCATTTGTGAGTAAATCAGTTGTAGCTATAATATCAAGAATTTCTTTTCAAATTACTTTATTTGCTTCCACGTCATCCGAAGCTTTTATGGCATCTAGTTTTGCAACGAGTGAATCATAACAGGTTCATGATTCAACAGGACAGACTATTTCTTGGGGTATAAGATTCACAAGTGCCTGATAGGTGATTTGTTTGTTACTCTGATCCTCTTGCCCCTCAACGAGAAGAGACTCTAATATCGTAATGATTTCATTCTCATTTGGCAGTTTCAGTTCAAAAATATAATCTTCAAATTCTAGAATAGTTCGAGTCTTTTCTGTATCATCATTCCAATTTTCTTGAAGTTTTTGAATATAGCTCAAAGACTTGAGTTTTTGTTGTTGAGGAAGAGCCATAAGAAGTGTCTTGAGAGACTCAATCTTTTGTTTTTCTGATTCCGTAACGTTTTCAAAAATAATCATATTTGGATCTATTATTGTTTCCTCAATATAATTCTTTTGAATAGTAATATCTTGAGATCCAATAATAGAACCGTTTTCACCAGTAATGTAGGCTCTAAAGGTCTGAATCTTATATGGGCTCATTGGTATTTCTACAACAGCTCCTGAAACATAACTTGAGGTTCAGGCATTATTTTCATCATCATCTGTTCCTCCATTAAGGTCACTATCTTGTTCTATATCATAATCAATAACATAATTTATAGTATCAACCGTGCTTTCACCGAGATATACAAACACTTTTTGATTTGGGTCTTCTAGTATAATCGTATTATTTTCATCAATCTCAGGAGTAGTAAAAACTACCAGTCCATCCCCTCTACTTTTAAGAATATTTTTGAAGTTTTTTGAAACCTCTTTTTTTACCTCTTTAACTACACTTCCCTCAGAAACTTTGAGAGTCACACTGTGAGTAGAATCTTTATCTGTATAAGTATGTTCAAAAGAAGTTCCAGATTTTTTGGTTCCATCTCATAAATCCCATTGCCTATCATCAATTTGACCAAGTGAACTATCAAAGAAAATAAATTTATTTCATATTGATATATATCCAAAGTCAGCAACAAGCTTGTTACTCACATTCATAGTGACATTTCTCGTACTGGATATCCCTTTATGTTTTACTTTTACTTTTGCGTAAAATTCTCATGATTTTTTATAACTATATTTAATAGTAGGTTCTTTTGTTTGTGTGTCATAAAAACCATCTCCATCGAAATCCCAAGAGTATTCAGAATTTCAAGAAATATCTTGACCCAGAATATTACTCGCTTTTGCAGTAAAGATTACCTCTTCGCCAATAATAGTAGAGTTATCATTTACGGCAAGTTCTATAATTGGAGTATTAATATTATCTCCTGTAATAGTTGTGAAATATCTCGAAGCAGTAATTTCTTCTGAGCTAATTCTTGCTTCATTATTATCTTTTAAAATTGCCATGAAATAATAGTTTCATGTAACTTTTGGAATAACAAAAGTGGTATAAGATGATATAGTTGATCTAAAATCTTGAGGAGTGCTATCAATGTCTGTATAATAATACCAAAGATAAGACTGAATAATACCATCAGAATCATTAGCTCCATTTGCAGTCACTCGAATTACGAGAGGATCGGCTTCAGGATCTTCAATCTGAATTCAAATAGAGGTCAAAGTTGGAAGAACATTCCGAACTTCTATCATAGTTGAGCTCGAATGACTTGCAGCATTTGCTTGGCTTTTTACAGTCAATTTTACAGGAAAACATCCGATTTCATCAAATCTTTGTGTTGCTCTTTGAGAAGTAGAGTAGGTATTTTGACCAATTTTCCAAGAATAATCGAGTCCTGTTTTTTGACCATCAATATTGATAGATTCAGATGCGTCAAATACAACACTTTGTACTCTATTTACAACAAAGGCTCCCTCTCCTCCACACGCATCAGCTTCATATTCTGGTTGCTGAGTCGAATCAAAGCTGACATCTAAAATGGCAAATGGACTATCTGAATCACTGACATACACAGTTCTAGAAAAAGTATTGGTTTTATTATTTTTATCCGAAACTTTGAGTGTAACATTAAAACTACCACTTTTATCGTAAGTATGCGTTACTGAATCAAGAGTCCCTCCTTGTGATTTACCGTCTCCAAAACTCCATTCTAGCACTTCTGCTTCTGGCGACTCTGCGATAAATTTAATAAATCCATTTCGAGGTATAACTCTTGGAAATGCGTAGAAATCTACTGATAAGATTGATGTAATATCTATATCATCTTTTTTAGTATCTGTGATTCCATCAAGGTCAGTCACTTCTAGATTTACACTGTGACTTCAAACTGTATCAAACACATAATATCAAATAGAACCGTTTGCAGCAGAGTCTTCGAGTGTCACTCTATTTCCATCAATAAACCATTCATATTTGAGATTTCCATCATCAGAAATATCAGGATCATAGGTACGACTTGCATCGAAATATACTCTATTAGGTTTATTACTTTGAGGAATTGAGCTCTCAAACTCAGCAATAGGAGCTTGAGAAGTAACATAGACGATTCTATTATCCTGATCTACTTCCCCTGTTGATTGTCGAACTCTCAGTCGCACATTGTATCTACCCTTATCAGTAAAATTATATGTAAAAAGTTTATCAGCTTTCTGAAATACAGTCGCGTCAGTATCTATATTTGTAATTTCCCACTGGTAGGTAAGGTCTCTATATCTTGCAGCTGATTTTGCTGAAAATGTGAAACTATCTCCTATATATCCATCTTCTCTATTCACTTCTATTTTGGCAATTGGGTCATGTACCTCAATCACAAAATATTTTTCTATAACCTTGCCTTCATTAGTAGTGAGTCTCAAAAAAAGCTCATAGTCTCCTTGAGTTGCATATCGTACTCTTTCTACTTTAGGGCCTCCTGAATAACTTTTTGTGTTTCCATTTCCAAAATCCCACTCTGTTCGTGTAAATCTAGCTCCTGATGTTGGCAGAGAGCTTGTAGCATCTATAAGGAGTCCATAATCTGCTGTGTCAGGATTAAACTTTAGAATTTCATTATCTGAAACACTATCTCCGTTTATTTTAATTATAAGTGAGGCAATTTTTTCATTTACGAGCACTTCTGCTCTTGAACGAAATGGTAACACATCAGTAAATCATGAACTATTTTTATGACTTGATACTACATCAAGGAAAACGGTGAATTTTCATTCATCTCGAAACGTATAATTAATAGATGGACCTCTCCCTATTACGATTTTCTGACCATTATTATCTATCCACCATGTGTAATTTCAATTCGCAATTTGTGTTCCTGATGGATCTTCGACTTTTGCACGCAGCGTCGTACTCAATGGTGCATTTCAACTTACTGGAGATACTTCAATATTCCCTTGAACTCCCTGTATTTCTACTTTTTCAAGATAATCAGCAAGAGAAGCAATAATCTCATTATATATTACCTCATTACTTGGAGATTTTATTCACTTTTGAATATCAATAAGTAATTCACGTTTATAATTTTGATTTTTAAGATTGTCTGGAAGATACTTATAACTCGTATCAGCTAATTTTGCAATTGATTGCAATGTTGGAACACTTAGTTCCCCATTTACACTAAAAAATTCTCGAAGATTAAAAAATTGCTCCGTAATTCTATATCGGTATTCATTATAAGTTCCAAGGTCAATGGTACGAAGTGTTGTATAGACAGGCTGATCTTCTGCAATAGCAGATACCTGGTTGATTCAGGCTTGAAGTATGATTCATGCGAGAATAAAACACAAGAGTATATATCGAGAAATATGTTTCATAAATATCTTTTAAAAGTACTTTCTCTTTAAAGATATCATACAATACAGTCTCACGCAAAATCCTAGAACCCTCAAAACACAAGTATGTCTTGACAAATATTTTATTTTAAACACTTAAAAATATTGTTAATTGTTTGATTTCAGAGCTTTCACGAGTAATATTATATCATACTATCTTTAGAATAATTCAAAAATGCTCACTATAGAAACTGGAAAAAATAATAAGGTACTTCGTACTATTTGTTCACCTATTAAAACTGATGAATGGAAAAAATACGCAAAACTTGGACGTGAAATGGTTGCCTATATTAAAAATCCTGATCATGCGTGAGTCGGTCTTGCTGCTCCACAAGTATGAGTTGAGAAACGAATTATTGTTGTAAGTCTTTTACATGATTGGGATGATGAAAATTTTTCAACCGTTCTTATGATAAATCCTGAGATACTTGAAGCATCTTCTGAATTAACTCAGGAAGTAGAAGAATGATGTCTATCCCTCCCTCGAACAAAAAAATGATACGTTGCACGTCATGAGAATATTAAACTAAAATATTTCGACGAAAAACAACAAGAAAAAGTCATCAAGCTCTCAGGTCTTGCCAGCGTCATCGTCCAACACGAAATCGACCATTTAAATGGAGTACTGTATATAGATAAACTCGTGAAATAATTAATTATTTGACAAAAAATATTTTTTATATTTAATATAAATAATTAATTATTAAATCTTTTGTATGAATAATATAATTTCATCAAACACGAGAAATGACTTTCAAAATGAAACAGGAAATCTCGTCTCATGAAGAAGAATATCTGTGAGTTCAACTTTGGAACTCCCTATAACGCAGGCTTGGGAAGAATTACAAAAGTGAGAATTACTTCGTTATGTGAGTCATGGTATGACTCTCTTTTGAGAACTTCCTGAAACTTGGGAAGTATGAGAAGAAGTACAAACACTTGTGAAAGCTAAATTATTTTGAATTCTTCCTCTTCCTTGAAAAAATCCATACAACATTACGTTTGACTCGATAGATTCTGCAAATCATACTGCTTATACGCAAGAAAATGGATCAGGTATATCAGCTTGGAATCATTTAATGGAAATGAGAGAAATTACTCCTGATATAACACAATACACTGATACTATAGACATATATGCAGAAAAACTCACTGGAATAATATCAGCGCATGCACACATACTTTATAAACACAGACATAGTCGATGGAAAAATGTTGTAGAAATCTTGAATTCATGAAATACTATGAATGATGTATACAAAACAATACCAGTACTCACTTAATCTCTGAAATAAAATACATAAAAAATGAGACTCTAAAAATTTAGGTGTAAACAAAAATGGTTTTTTTTTCTCGACAAAATTTTAACGTAAAAAAATACTTCAGATTGGAAAATGAGGTATTTTTTTTATACTCAGAACATCTAAAATTAATTTTTCTCTATGCAAAAAAATATACTGATTCTGTGACTAGGAGCTTTTGGTTTTGCCATTGCTAAACATTTGGGTGAAAATAATCCTAAAACAACTATTTTTGCCAGTGAAATAAATGCTGAAATTTACAAGAGTATTTCAGAGACAAGAAAGCATCCATATTTTTTTGAAGGAGTTGAGCTTCCAACAAATATAGAACTCATTTCGGATGCTAGTTTAAAACTGCCTGAGATTGATATCATCATTTCTATTATTCCCTGCCAATTTGTAGGAGGAGCTTTTTCTGGGATGAAACATAATTTAAAAGACTGAGTTACTATTCTCAATCTCTCAAAATGAATCGATAACCAAAGCTTACAAACCGTCAGCGAAAAACTCAGTGAAGTCCTTGAAGGAGTTGATTATAACTATGCATATCTTGCAGGAGGGATGATAGCAGCAGAACTTGTAGAATGAAAAAAACTCTGAGCTGATATCGTGACAAAAAATGAAGAAATTTGAAATATACTGAAAGATATTTTTCAGTCAGCATCTCTTGAAATTAATCTTAAGATATCAAATCCTAAAAATACTGAGCTCTACGCAGCTCTCAAAAATATTATCGCTCTCATACTTGGATACTACGAAGGAACTGGAGCATGAGCGAGTACTCTCTGATATTATTTCTCAACTTTACTATGAGAAATGAAGCAAGTTATCAAACTTTTAGAATGAGATTCAGATTTTAATTTTACAGATTATGCCCTTTCTTGAGATCTTATAGCTACTTGTTTTGGAGCAAGTAGAAATAGACTGCTGGGAAGTATGCTCTGAAAATGAACAGATATTTCTGAAGCTCTCGCAGAACTCAAAGCGCAAAATAAAATTGCAGAAGGATATGAAACACTCAAATGAGTATATAAACTCACACAATGAAAAAAGTGATTTGAAGAAATTAATAGCTTTGGAGGAAAATACTTATAATGTTCTAGAAACTGTACAATCAAAAAAACTTCATAATTTATATGAAGTTTTTTTGATTGAATTATGTTCTTTCTAATTGAGTAATAGTAGCTCCATTTTGTTCTACAAATTCTTGTATTTCATTTCCAGTATGATGTTTATATTTTTCAGAAAATACTATTTTTTTGAGTCATGCTGCAATGATAGCTCTCGTACAATCAAAGCATGGTTCGTAGGTACAATATATAGTTGCCCCTTCAACCGCAATTCATTCTCTTGCAGCCCAAACTATCGCGTTCATTTCTGCGTGAATTTCATATTTATATGACCAATCATGATGTTCTTTCGTGTATACTCCATTCCAATAATCGCTACAATTCACATATCAGGCAGGAGTTCCATTATAGCCAGTAGATACAATTCTTCCATCTCTTACAATCACTGCTCATGTCTTCCTGGAAACACATTTTGAAGCACTTGATAATTCGTAAGCAATGTTAAGAAAATTTATGTCACGTAACATATTTATTAGTAAGAAATATTTATTGTATTGTAATTAAAAGACACACAATGTAAATATATCTTTTTCTTCACAATCTTTTAACATGAAAACACACTTCAAGTTGATGGGAGCTATATTTTTTTTATACTAGAACATATACTTTAATATACTTCTATGTTCGTAGTAATTGACTGACTTGACGGTTCTGGAAAAGGAACGCAAACAAAACTTGTGGTCGCGGAACTTGAGAAACAGGGGAAAAAAGTCCTCCTGCTTGATTACCCAAGATATGGGGAAAATTCTGCATATTTTGTAGAGAAATATCTTAATGGAGGATATGGAAAAAATCTCAGTGCAAAAGCTGCGAGTATATTTTTTGCTCTTGATAGATTTGATGATAGTTTCAATTTTAAGGATAGTACCAAAGATTTCGATTACATTATCTCAAATAGATATGTTTCTGCTTCTATGATGCATATGGCTGGAAAACTCGAAACTTCTGAAGAAAGAGCAGAATTTGTTCACTGGCTTGCTGATTTGGAATATAATATTTTCTGAATTCCAAAACCTGATAAAGTTCTCTTTCTGGATGTCCCTCCTGAAGTCAGTCAAAAACTCGTGGAAGGCAAAGAAAAAAGAGACTATATAAAAGACTGAAAAACGAAAGACCTCCATGAAGCAGATGAACTCCACCTCATAAATGCGTATAAGGCTGCGAATGAAGTTATAAAACTCTTTCCAGAGTGGGAAAAAATTGAATGTTGCAAAGACTGAGATATACTTCCAAGAGAAATAATCACACAAAAAATACTTACTAATATAGTCTAATTATGAATCAAGTTATAGCAGATAAAATGAAACGAGAAGTCATGGTTATTGCAAATGCTGCATTATTTAAAAACTATCCTCGAGAGACTCTTGTGTATAGTTCAAGCGAAGCTGATTTTGAAACACAAATTTTAGAAAATTTTGAGTTTATGGTTCGAGGAGAAGCTGAACAAAATTTTGACTACAAACAACCTATTAGTTACGCGATTGTTCTTAATGAAAAAAATGAAATCTTTGTGTATACACGAGGAGACAAAAACTCTGCAGCCTGAGACGCAAGACTCCACGAAAAAGTCTCTATTTGAGTTGGAGGGCATTTAGAAAGAGAAGAAGAACATTTAGAAAATCCAATCAGAGATTGCCTCACTCGAGAACTTGAAGAAGAAATTAATCTCAACGACCAAAATATCACAGAAATTTTTCCAATAGGATATATCAATGATGACTCAAACGAAGTTGGAAAAGTACATATTTGAATGGCATATGTTGTAAAAACTCAAGATTTTAATCCAAAAATGGAAGATGGAGAACTGGCTCATGGAGCATTTAAAAGTTTTGAGGAGTTTATGGCAATGATTAAAAATCCTGATTATAATATAGAATCCTGGAGTCGACTTCTCGCTCCTGAACTTGAAAAATATATGTAACTCTTAAAAATTATCCCATGAAACAATATTTAGATCTCCTGCGAGAAATTCAAAATGAGTGAGTCCACAAGGATGATAGAACTGGAACATGAGTGACCAGTGTATTTGGTATGCAGGCAAAATATAATCTTGCTGATGGTTTTCCACTTGTTACGACAAAAAAGACCTTTCTCAGAATTATAGTAATCGAGCTTATTTGGCTCATTCGAGGCGAAACAAATATTAAATACTTGGTAGATAGAAACTGTCATATCTGGGATGAATGGCCTTTTCAAAATTATCTAGAAAAAAATCAACTCACTGAAGAATTTCCTAAGTATTCAGAAGCTTGGCTCGCAGAAAAAAAAGTTTTTATTTGAAAAATAGAAACTCTTGACGCAAAAGACCCATTTGTTGTAAAGTGGTGAGATTTAGGACCAGTCTATGGACATCAATGGAGAAACTTCAATGGAGGTCATACCCACGCGTATAAATCTCGAAATATTGACCCAGCAGACAAGTGAGTAGATCAACTAAAAAATGTAATTGAGACGATTAAAAATAACCCAACAGATAGACGAATTATAGTATCTGCTTGGAATCCAGCGCAAAAAGAAGATATGCTCTTGCCTCCCTGTCATGCATTTTATCAATTCAATGTTGATACGACCAATAATATTTTAAACCTCCAACTCTACCAACGAAGTGCTGATATATTTCTGTGAGTTCCTTTCAATATAGCTTCATATTCTATCTTGCTTATGATGATAGCAAAAATTACAGGGCTCAAAGCAGGAACCTTTGTCCATACCCTCTGAGATGCTCATATATACGATAATCATGTAGACCAAGTCAAAGAGCAACTCTCTCGAGAACCACTTCCACTCCCAGAGCTTAAGATTCATAAAGAACTTACATCACTTGAAGATATAGAAGAACTTGAATGGGAAGATTTTGAACTAATTTGATACAAATCTCACGGTGCTATTAAAGCTCCAGTTGCCGTTTAAAATAAAACACTCTCCAATATTGGAGAGTGTTTTATGTATTATAGTTTTATAATTTCTGATTCTTGTCCTCGCTTTGTTAATTCATAGCCTCAGAGTTCTAATGTTTTAGGAGAAATCACGATTCTATTCGGGATTCCCCAGAGCTCACAATCTCCCGCTTTTTGACCAAATCCATCTTTTCTCCCCATTCTATCATCAAGTATTACTGATTCCCCAGATTTTTCTAGTTCACTGGCTAAGTCTTTCGCTTGTTTGATAGTATCTTCTCACATAACGATGATATAATATGAGTATGGTGCAACTGTTTCTGGCCACATAATTCAAGAGTCTGTCATAAAATATTCTGCCATAACACCCATGAGTCTTGAAACACCAATTCCATAACATCACATCTCAACATCTTGTACCATTTTATTATTTTCATCCAAATATGAGAGACCAAAGGGTTTTGAGTATTTTGTTCAAAGATGAAATATATTTCCTACCTCTGAAGCTTTTCTAAAAGTCAGTTTTTCTCACTCTACATTGCATGAAGTAAATCATGCTTTTGGTTCATTAAAATCCCCAAATTCAATAATATTTAAATCAGATATGTTCACATTTTTTGTAGATTTTGCGAGTGCATTGGCTCATCAAAAGAAGTTTTTTACCGTCTTGAGTGAGTTATCTCAATAAAAATCTACTTTGAGATGTGAGTCTTTGAGTGGAGAAATAAATCCACGTACCGTTCAAATTTTTTCAAGATCTTCTTCACTCGCTAAAACAAAAGTATCATCGTATTTTCATCTTACAAATTTTCAAAGTTTTATTTCGTTAATATCTAGATCTCCACGAAGCACAACTCAGATATACGCATCAGAATTTTCAAGTTTATAAATAACTGTTTTGAGCATTTGCCAATCTGGAGACTTAAAATACTTTGTCATTTTTTCCATATTCACAATTTCTGGAACTGAATCTATATACTGCATTTTTTGAGTTTCTTCTCATACATTTTTATCATCTGGAATTCAACTGGCAAGTTCTAGATTATAACTATATCAAGAACTATCTTGCACAATAATATCTTCCCCAACTTCTAAGAATGTTTGAAATTCATGAGAATTTTTATCTGAAATAGCCCCACCATCAGCATCAGCTATTACTGTATCATCCCCGAGTCATAAGCGAGTAAAGACTCTCATATATACGTCTTTAATATCCTCATAGAAGACTTCAAAGTCTTTAATATCTGTGTGAAATGAATAGGCATCCTTCATGATAAACTCTCTTCCACGGAGTAAACCAGATTTTGCTCTTTTTTCATTTCTAAATTTTTTTTGAATATGATATACACAGCATGGGAGGTCTTTATAAGATTGAATAAACTCTCAAAGAATAGGAGTAACATTCTCCTCATTGGTTGGAGCAATTCTATACTCCGTCGTTCCATGACCTGGAACCTTAAAGTATTCAGGAATATCCCATCTCCCCGTTGTTTCCCAATATTCTCTTGGAGTTAATATAGTCATGAGCATTTCATGATATCCAGCATTATCCATTTCCTCTCGAATTACTTGCTCTATATTTCGAAGCACTCGAAATCAAATAGGGAGAAATTCATAGGCTCCAGCCATAGCTTGCCGAATATATCCCCCCTGCAAGAGTAGACTTGTTGAACGATTATCACTCACCTTTGGAGCTGATTTCAGAGTATTAAATGGAAAATTTGAAAGTTGTAACATACAATATATATTTAAAAAATAAGCAGAAAAAAATCCCTTTCAACACAGAAAGAGATTTTTTGTTTTTTTAGTTTGAAACAAGTGCCCTTTCTATGTGAAAAGGTTTAGGGGTTGCAGGTGCCAGTTCAATCTTTGTTTCATAACTTTTTTAGTTAACATTGCTATACTATGAAAAAGTAAAGAACTGTCAAAGGAATGTATTATTTCAAAATAACAAGGCGATTGAACGAGTAGGACGAAATTTCTACGCTGCCAAAGCATAAACACAAAAAAATCTTACAATAAAGTAAGATTTTTTTTGTATTTTAATTTATGGAAGTTTTTTAATCTTACTTCTATCCAAGTTTTCCCCAGCTACCCAATTAAATTTATCAACATATGAAGTACCACATCAGGTATTACGGTATGGGATTTCTATAACAAATTTATTTTTTGTAACTCACGAAATTATTGGAATTAATTCAATTGTTGTACTTTTACAATTTCATTGAAAAAACATATCTCACAAGCTTACCTGTATATCTGGAACTGTATCAAAAGGTTTGTAAAATGTAACCTCGTACCTTTCCGTATTCGCTGACTTTCGAGTAACTTGTCAATAATCTACTCTTCAGGATACCAAACTGTCAACATATCATTTCGTTACAACATGATTATTATTGATTGGAGTTCATGAAAGCGTTAACATATTCATAGAAAAGTTTCAACTGTTATTGATTTCACTATCATTTATACTATTTACAGCAATATCAATTGCAGTTATACTATTATCTTGAATTTCTGTTCCATCTACAGTGCCATTTTGAATATTATCTCCGTTGATATTTGTAATGGTGCTTCCATCTCAAATATATCTATTTGCTATTATATTTCATGATATATCTAATTTTTGGCTTGGATTTGAATTTCAAATTCAAATCTTTCAAGATCGATCAGTTATGGTTCCTACTATAAATTGGCTTCCATTCCACTTTGGGACATTATTATTATTTCCTCCCATGATAGATTGAAGGGCCAGAATAAAATAATTCGTAATCTTTTGATTTCCATCAAAGATTCGTGCTAATATCTCTCAGACATATCCTTTCTGACTCATTCATGGTGGAGTACTTGGAGCTGGTGGTGTTCATGATGTCACTGCTCATTGGACTTTTATAATATTTGCAGTCGCTTGTGTTTCATTTGCTGTAATTGCAAATGCTCCTTCAACTTGAAGAAAGAAAAGACTCAGTAATACAAGAGTTGATACAATTTTTTTCATACTATTTTTAATGGAATATAGATTCTAACTTATAGTATCATACTTCTGTTCGCGGGTAAAATATATATCTTTACAATGAAATAAAAACACTCATTGTTATGAATGAGTGTTTTTAAGTATTAATTAAAAAATGGAGGTGGGGTTTGTTGAATACGCGAATTAAATTCAATGATGAATGGATATTTCTCATATCATGGTTTTTGGGTTGTAGTATTTGTGTTACTTGAATCTCACAAATAAGATTGCATTCACGCATACTGAGGAATTTGTGGACCTACTGGAGCTCAAGAAGCATCAACAGGTTGCACTATTTTATATTTTCGAATATAGTTTAAATCATATTTTTTTGCTTTGAACACAGTATCACAATCTGAGTTGGCTACATAATATGGACATGCAGTTGTAGAAGAAGCTCAGAGAGTATTTTCACTAAATATGGAACCAAACACAAAAAGTTGATTTTTTAACACCTGATCAGTTGTAGATCAATCTAGTTCAGTACCATTATAACTTATAAGTGATCTATCTGCATACATAATAGCATGAATATCTGTGACAATTGGATCTATATATATATTTCATCCTACACCATTTTTTTGGAGTGCTACAATTCACAGCATTCCAGCACCAGTAATATTCCCTTTGATATAAATATTTCATCATTCAACCACCAAAGTTTTATTTACTGCATTTGATA
>JAGXIV010000005.1 GCA_024635485.1 bacterium
GATGTGTATAAGAGACAGCATCAAGGTTTTGATTTTCTTGTTCTGCCATGTAATATTTTTATAAAAAATAAGTTCGCTCGTTTGTGTATTTACTCTCTTTAATATACCAAAATAATGGCTTTTCGCAAGGAAAAATGGGCTTTTATGAGTAAATACACTTAAAGTTATTTGACATATATATAATAATAAGTTTAATATTTAAACTCTATTTATATTATAAAAATCTAAAATATGAAAAAAGAAATTTTAGCGGGAATGACTGCCTTAGGTTTATCTGCCTGAGCTGCATCAGCAGAAACTCAAATCCACACTCACTTGCTTGGATGAAACGGAACATCAGAATTTGAAAGTAGGTTTGCCGAAGATGCGAGCAAAGCAATGTCAGGAGAAAATGAAAAAAATAAGGAAGTTTGTGGACCAATACTCGTGTCGAATCTTCCTCTCGAGTTACAAGAGCTCATATGAAAAATCTGGGGAGATATAGAACAGGTTCGTGAATGTACCCAAGAAATAAAATAAAAAGCATTTTTTTTATTTTTTATAAAGTTGTGGCAAATAATTTAATTATTAAAAAGTTATATGATCGTGAAAGCAATGATCCTGTGAGCATCTTTAAGCATATTAGCCGAAAGTTCTAACTGAGCAGAATCAAAATGTGAATCTCAACAAATATGAGATGTATTGACTGTAATTTGTGATACGAAAGAATTAATTGCTCCCTTATGTGAAGTATTACAAACGGATGCTACATTTAAAGGAATATGTTGAATCCAAACGAAAAAGTGATTTCAAGTTGAGATTGATTCTCCCAATTGAGATGAACAGTTTTTCACTACAAAAACACAGTGATAATTTGCCACACCTAACTTTCTCTTTACAATAAGAGAAAGTTTTTTAATTAAAAATATATGAAAGCAATCATACTCGCTTCTGGGGAAGGATCTCGACTCAGACCTTTAACAAATACAACTCCAAAACCGCTGCTTAAAATCCTAGGAAAAAGTCTGATTGAGCACAACCTCGAGAATTTATGATGACTCGTAGAGGAATGTATCATCGTTGTTAAATATATGCCAGAGACTTTCAAAGAATCAATCTGAAAACAATATAAGAATATTTCTATATCTTATCACTTACAAGGAGAAGAAAATGGAACAGCCGCAGCAATAAAAGATATAAAACATGAAAAAAATGAAGATATATTAGTTTTATATTGAGATACTATTTATCCGAGAAAAGAACTTGAAAAGGTAATACAATCAAATAACTACGGATGTTTGGTAAAACATGTAGAAAATCCAGAAATATATGGAATTTTTGAACAAGAAAATGGATTTGCTTTGAGAGTGATAGAGAAACCAGAAAATTTTGTTTGAAATCTCGCTAATATGGCAGCATATAAATTCAATAGCAGTATCATTGAGATGTGTAAAAAAGTACAAATATCAACAAGGTGAGAATATGAAATCACTGATGCGCTCAATACCTTCATACAATATAATCCATTTCAACTTCACACGATTGAAAGTGACTTACTTGATATTGGATATGCATGGAATCTCCTCGATGCAAATACACTCTTTTTAGGAAATCTCTCTGAAAGTGAAATACACTGAAGCATTGAAGAAAATGTACATATTGATGGAAATATAATTCTTGAAGCTGGAGCAATCATCAAATCTGGGACATATATAGAATGAAATTGTTATTTTTGAAAAGATTCAGCTATTGGACCAAATGCATATGTGAGAGGAAATACATCTCTAGGAGATTGATCAAAAATAGGATTTGCAGTCGAAGTAAAAAATAGTTATATTGGAGAAAATACAAAGATACCACATCTCAGTTATCTCTGAGATAGTATAATTTGAAATAATGTTAATCTTGGAGCTTGATTCAAAGTAGCAAACCTAAGACATGATAAAAAAAATATAAGAGTTATGATAAAGTGAAAACTCATAGATAGCTGAAAACATAAATTAGGATGTATCATTGGAGACAAGGTAAAGACATGAGTCAATACTCTTATATATCCTGGAAGAGTTTTAGAGACTGGAACTGGTACAAATCCTTGAGAAATAATTAAATAACAAATAATCTATGTCACACGAATCTAATCAAGTCTGGAAAGAGTTTGAAGAAAATGATATAAGCCATTCTGTAGCTCACTATCTTATAGCTATAGATGAGCTCCATCAAGATCTTGGCTATGCAAGAGCTGTAGATATTTCAAAAGAATTAGAGATATCTGCTGCAAGTTGTTCAAATGGACTGAAATCTCTACTTAAAAAATGACTCATTTGAGAGGATAAAAACAGATTTATATCTCTATCAGATGATGGGCATCAAGCGGTTGAAAAAATAAAAAATAATAGAGAGCTCTTCATAAAATTTTTTAAAGAAGTACTCTGAGCAAATCTAGAAGAATCAGTGATAAATGCTTGTAAAATTGAACATCTCATCTCCCCACATATTTCAAGGAAACTCTCAAAGTATCTTGAGAATAAAAAAGTTAGCTAAGGCTAACTTTTTTATTGACTTTTTTCATGTATATTTATAATCCTTACACTTTACTTAATTTTTAGATAATATGTGAGAAATTATTAATTTCTATTGAGATATCAGTCAAAAATCTTGATTTAAAAAACAATTAATTCCCTGATATATTCCTCAATGAATAATTTGTATGCAAGATGAAAAAGTATGGAGGGAAATTTCGTCAGATAGAATACAAATAGAAAAGGATTACGTCTCCAATGAAATAGATAGAATTATAAAAGAGAGAAAAAAATCTAGAAATCAGACGGCTCAAATATTCAACTTTCCTCAGAGATAAACAAAGCTTAAAATAAATAAGTTCTTTCTTACATAAATAATACATTTTTTACTTATTATAAGAGTGGAAATTTATTTATTAAACATACTATTATGGCTGAAGAAAATGGAAATGGGGGTAATATAGCAATTATAGTTATATTATTACTAATAATAATTTGAGGTGGATTTTACTTATTTGCTGGAAATAATCCAGGAACAGCAGATACAGGAAACTCAATTAATGTAGAACTTCCAACACCAGATGCTGGATGAGATACTACTAATTAGTACATAAAAAAGAACTCTATTCAGAGTTCTTTTTTTAAAAAATTTATGGAGCCATTAATGGGATTTGAACCCATGACCTCTCCCTTACCATGGGAACGCTCTACCAACAGAGCTATAATGGCAAAAAATAAAGTGTTATCTACTATGAGATAACACTTTTATAATGAGTAGATTATACAACAGAAACATATACATCTTTGTATACTCGACCATCATATCGAGTTCTTTTTTTCTCTGTAAATTGAACCATTCCTGCACTCAGTGCAAAAAGAGTAAAATCTTTTCCTTGAGAAACACCATCTGCTGGCCAATATTTATTACCTTTTTGTCTAATTATGATACCTCCAGCTTTTACTGGTTGATTTCCGTATACTTTGACACCAAGTCGTTTCGCGTTACTATCACGACCGTTGCTGGTTGATCATTGAGCTTTCTTGTGAGCCATAGTTCTTTTTTATAAAATTAATATTTTTTTTGTAAGATTATCTATTTGCAAATCGTGCAAATGCTTTATTTGCTTCTGCCATTTTATAAACATCTTGTTTTTTCTTAAATGCAGAACCTGATTCGTTTGCAGCTTCTATAAGTTCAGCAGCAAGAAATCGTGAGAATGAAGCACCTTTTTTACTTCGTGCTGAAGCTATAATCCATTTAGCAGCAAGGAAAAGTTGTCTTGTAGGTTTAACTTCTGAAGGTACTTGGAAAATTGAACCACCAACTCTTTTTGGTCTTACTTCTATTCTTGGCATAATATTTTCTAAAGCCTTAAAGAATATACCTTGAGGATTTTTTTGTCCTTTTGCTTCAATTTCCGCAAAAGTTTCTTTCATAATCTGTCGAGCGAGAGATTTTTTTCCATCAAGCATAACGTAGTTCGTAAACTTAGCGATCATGTCTTGATTATTTTTTTCTGGTAATGCCATATGTATGTGCAATAATCAAATAATAATGGAAGAAACCCGGTATTTCAGTTATTGCAAACTTACTCCAAGAATCAACCGATTCAAACACAAAGCTTGAAATTCTGAACGAAGAAATATTTTCTTCATCCAAGTTTCAAGTTTTATATTATTTTTTTGGTCGTTTTGCACCGTAAAGACTTCGACCTTGTTTTCTATTTTTTACTCATTCAGAATCAAGTACACCTCTTACGATATGATACTTAACCCCCGGTAGATCTTTTACTCTTCCACCTCGAATTGCAACTACAGAATGTTCTTGAAGATTATGACCTTCACCTCCAATATAAGCATTTACTTCATATCCGTTAGTAAGTCTTACTTTTGCTACTTTTCTAAGGGCAGAGTTAGGTTTTTTAGGAGTCATTGTTGTAACTTTAGTACATACTCCTCGTTTCATAGGACATCCTTTTGGAAGTTCTGTCATTTTACCTTTTTTGATAGAGTTCTTAATCACTTGAAGTGCTGGTGATTTAGACTTTTTTACTTTATCTTTTCTTGGTTTTTTTACAAGTTGGCTAATAGTAGGCATTTGTATAGTAAATTTGAAATAAATAATTTTAACGTTTTGACCATGATGGAGATTTTCTTGCCTTTTTCAGACCTGGTTTCTTTCGTTCAACTTTTCTAGCATCACGAGTAAGCAGACCAGCAGCCTTTAAGACTTTTCTATTTCCTGAATCTTTTTCAGCAAGAGCTTTAGCAAGACCATGAGCGATAGCTGCAGCTTGTGAGCTTTCACCAGATCATTCTACCACGACTGTGAAATATGTTGTTCCATCAACTTTACAAAGTTTAAGTGGAGAAAACACTGTATCGAAGAGATCAGTACGAGTTATATAATCACTGAGTTTTCGTTCATTGATCATTGATTCTCCTTTTCCTTCAAAAAGTCTCACTTGTGCAGAAGCCGTTTTTTTCTTTCCGACTGAATAAGTATACGTTTGAGTCATAGCTTAAGATAAAATTATAATGATATTGTTTCTGGTTGTTGAGCATTGTATGTATGCTCGCTTCCTGTGAAGAGTTTCAATCTTGCTGCCATATCACTTCTTAGTTTATTTTTTGGAAGCATTCAACTTACAGCAGCCTCAAGAGGTCGAGTAGGTTTTTTTACCAATAATTTATTAAGAGGAGTAGATATGAGACCTCAGAGGTATCCAGTATGTCTGTGATACATCTTATCGTTCATTTTGTTTCCTGTAACTAAGAATTTATCAGCATTGATTACTATAACGTAATCACCATTATCCATGTGAGGAGCAAAATCAACTTTATTTTTTCCTCGAAGAGTAGTAGCAATTATTGTAGAAAGTCTACCTAATGTTTGACCTTCTGCATCAATAACGTACCATTTTCTATCTGAAGAAAGAGTTTGTTTTGGTGTAAGTGTTTTCATAATTTCTCTAAAGAGTGACTAAAATTAAAAATATTTTTATACAAGTTCAAGTGCAACGATTTTTGCATTATCTCCATCTCTCAGTTTAATTGGAGTGATTCGAGTAAAACCAGAAGTTTTCTTATCTTTGTATTTTGGAGCAACATGTGTGAACAGCTCTTTTGAAGCATCTTCAGTAAAAAGATATTCCATAACAAGTCTAATTGCATTCATTTGATCTTTTGTATTTACTGCATTGATAAGTTTATCAATCATTGGAACAATAGATTTTGCTTTTTTCTCAGTAGTCGTAATTCCTTTGTGAAGAAAAAATGATGTTAATAAGTTTCGTTGCATAGCTTTTCTATGTTGGAAAGTCTTATTGTTAAATTTGAGATGTTTTCTAACTTTATGTCTCATAACTCGTTATAATATGGTAAATAATTTTTTTAATTTTTTAATCGTCTCCTAGAAGTTTGAGACCTCTATCATTGAGAGAACTTCTGATTTCTGTCATAGCTTTTTTTCAAAAACCTTTAATAGAAGAAAGCTTCGTCTCAGTACATTTTGTCAATTGTTCAATAGAAAGAATATTTCCATTAATAAGTGCATTCAAAGTTCTTGGAGAAAGTCCCATTATTTCTATTGGAGTATAACTCTCTTTTTCAAGTTCTTCTTTTACTTCTTCTTTTTCTCTAGTAAGTAGATCCTTTACATTTCCGATAAATTGTCCTTCAATTTGTAGAGCATCTTCATTAAGAAGACCGAAGTATGAAGCAAGCATATCACCAGAAAATTTGAATACCTCTCCTGGAGAAAGAACTCCATTTGTAGAAATAGTCATTTCCATAGCATCTAGGTTTGTAAGATCAGCAACTCTTGTTGTAGTTACATCATATTTTACATTCAAGACTGGAGAAAAATTAGCATCAATGAGAAGTACATTTACATCATCTTCTCTTTCTTTCAAGTCTTCAACACTCATGTATCCAACATTTTTTTCTACACGGATTTCAATTTCTAATTCTAGTTTATCTTGGTCAATTTCTGTAATATACATATCAGAATTAAGAATCTTAATTCCAGAAGGAAGTGTTATATCTGAAGCAGTAACTTTTCAAGCTTTCTTTTTAGAAAGAGTGAGCCATTCTATTCCATTCTCTTTTTTATCAACAACAAGACCTTTTAGGTTTAACATTATATCAAGTACAGAATCTTTTACTCCAGGAAGCGTTGAATACTCATGACTTACTCATTTTACTTTTATTCCGGTAACTTTTGTACCTGGAATAGAAGAGAGAGCAACTCTTCTAAGAGAATTTGCGAGAGTAATTCCATATCCTCTAGGAAGAGGACTCATAGTAAATACAGCTTGATTGTCGTTAGCGTTATTTTGAGTAATTTTTGGAACCCCGATCGTATTATGAAGAATATGCATATATTTTTATATTTGAAAAATAAGATAGGATGATCTGTGCAGTGAAATGATTATTTTGAGTAAAACTCAACAATCTTTTGTATATCAATTACTTGGTCAAAGTCTTCTTTTTCTGGAAGTGCAGTAACAGTGATTTTTAAATTTTTTACATCCACTTCTATCCATTTTGCACTTGAAATTTTTCATTTTCCTTCTTTTGCAAATTCTTCTAATTCTTCAAGAAGTGATTTGTAGAGTGGTGATTCTTTTAATTTTGTTCTCAATTCAATAACATCTCCTACTTTAAGAGAAATTGAAGGAATTGAAACTTTAACACCATTTAGGGTAAAATGAGCATGACCAACAAATTGTCGAGATTGCATTCTCGTTCGAGCAAAACCTGATCTATATACAACATTATCAAGTCTTAATTCGAGAAGTCGAAGCATCTTTTCTCATGTAGTACCAGCAGCTTGAGATTTTTGAGCTTTCGTAAAATATGAGAAAAATTGTTTCTCTGAAAGTCCAAACATTCTTTTAGCAAGTTGCTTTTTTCTAAGTTGAGTCCCAAATTCAGAAGTTTTTCGAGAACGAAGAACACTTCGTTTTCCTTTTTCTAAATCGTACTTTTCTGTTCCAAAAAGGTTTACCCCTTCTCTTCTACATAGTTTTTTCTTAGGTCCTGTATAGCGCATTTTCTAATTTTAAAATACAAATAAAATTTTTAGTGTTTGTGATTATTAAGAAGGAAATTACATTCTTCTCACTTTTTTCTTTCTACATCCATTATGAGGAACTGGAGTTACATCAAAGATTGCTCTAAGATCAACACCTCCTGAAATAAGGCCTCTGATTGCTTGTTCTCTTCCTACCCCTATTCATTTTATGAAAACATCAACTGTTTCAAGTCCATGAAGAGATTTAGCTTTTTGAACTGCCTGTTCTGAAGTCATTTGAGCTGCATATGGAGTAGATTCTCTTGCACCTCTGAATCCTACTGATCCACCAGTTGCCCAAGATAATACATTTCCTTGTTCATCAGTAATACTTACAATAGTATTATTAAATGAAGCCATGATATGAGCTTGTCCAACTTGAACAATTTTTTTCGTTTTTTTAGATTTTTTAGTCTGAGTTGCCATAGATCTATGATTGTATATAAATATAAACTATTTTTTCTTTCCTGCAATTGCAACAGATTTCCCTTTTCTTGTTCGAGCATTTGTTTTAGTATTTTGCCCACGAACTGGAAGTCTTTTTTGATGTCGAACACCTCGATACGATCTAATTTCTTGAAGTCTTTTAATATTTCAAGAAATAAGTCTTCTTAGGTCTCATTCAACAATATGTTCTTTAATAGTGTCTCGAATAAGATCAAGTTCAGCTTCAGAAAGATCATCAATTTTTCGAGTTCTTTCGATTTTAACTTGATCTAGTATCACTTGAGCTTTCGCTCGTCCGATACCGTATATATATGTGAGAGCAATCTCTGCATGTTTTCCACTTGGGATGATTACACCGGCAATTCTAGCAGCCATAGTTTTCTAATAGATATATAAATAAAATATTACCCTTGTCTTTGTTTATGTTTTGGGTCACTTGAACATATAACTCGTACACATTTTCTTCATTGAAATCTTCTGAGTACAATTTTACAGTTCTGACAAATTTTTTTCGCTGATGGTCTTACTTTCATACAATATATTATAAATAATTATTTAAGTTTATTTTCTATAAGTGATTCTTCATTTTCATGGGTCATATGGACTGAGTTCTATAGTAACTTTATCTCATTCGATAAGTTTTATAAAATTTTTTCGCATATTTCCACTGAGATGTCAACGAACAATACCTCATCATAAATCCTCTGGTAATTGAACTTCAAAAACCAGGCCGGGTAGAGATTGGATTATTGTACCTTCTACCTCTATTTTATCTTCTTTCGACATATGTGTTGTTATCTCAGTTCAGATTAAAAGCTCGCAAATTGTATCAAAAAAATTTTAAAAGACAAATCTTTTTTCTACTTTTTATCTATTTTATTATTCTCCTCAATTCTCTGCTCAATTACAGAGCGAACTTGCTTATGTATTTGAGGATATTTCTCAAGAAGTTCTTGCATAGAGAAGTCCAACATTACAATAAAACTAGAATCATCCAGAGCAATGACACTTGCATTTCTTTTTGGTGGTTCTCAGAAAAATGCCATTTCTCCTACCATATCTCATACTCAAAGATTTGCAATTTGACCAAAAACTCATTCATTGTTTTTCTTGTATACACCAATTTCACCAGAAACAATAATGTACATTGCCTGTGGATCATCTCATTCTTGAAATAGGACATCTCCTTTTGAAATATTTTGTAACTGACAAAAGTCAGAGAGATTTCTTTGTTCCATTTCTGGGATACAAGAAAATAATTCTAAATCTTTGAAATAGTTCATATTATTTTTCAATTACAATTTTATATACTTCTAGAATATCTTTTTCTTCCACATTAATCGTTCATTTTATTTTGAGACCACATTCAACGGGGCCTTCAAGTTTATGAACTTCTTCTACTCAAGATTTGAGTGAATCAATAGTTCATTTAGCTACAACTTTATCACCTCGTATAACTCTTACTAATGCTTTGTTTTGAATACTACTTCATTCTTCTTTCAAAATAGCACCTACAATGATAAATTTCTTTGAAGTATAAAATATAGCTCATACCTTTGCCTCACATAACATTACTTCAACCTCTTTTGGATCAAGCATACCACTTACTATTTTTTCAATTCTATCAGTAATATGATATATAATCTTACTATGGATATACTCTACTCATGATTTTTCTAATGTTTGTCTTGCATTCACTCATACATCAACTCCAAAACCTATAAGAATTGCTGAGCTCCCTCCACACATAAGGACATCTCCTTCAGTAATATTACCAACTCATGAATGAATAATTGAAACATTTGTTTCAGGAGTAGAGAGTTTCTCAAGAGCATTTCTAATCGCTTCTAGACTTCCATTTGTATCTGATTTCAAAACAATTTTAAGATGTTTTAGATTTCATGACTTAATTCGTGTCATAAGAATATCAAGTTGAGAAGTTTTAAGCATCTTCTTATTAGCTTGAAATTCCTGGTATTCAATTGATTTTTGTCGTGCTACATCTATCCCAGATACTACCTGAAGAATATCTCATCCATTTGCTACCCTGTCAAGTCAGACAACAAGTACTGGCATACCAGGAGTTGCAAATTTCACTCATTTTCCAGTATAATCTTTCAGGACTTTAACTTTTCCATAAGAGGCACCACATACTATAGCGCTCCCTTTTTCAATAGTCCCAGTATTCACAAGAACAGTTGAAACAGGACCAAGCTGCATATCAAGATGAGATTCTATAATAGTAGCAATCCCTTTTCGATTTGGATTCGCTTTCAACTCGAGCATATCAGCAGAAAGCAGAATAATTTCTAGTAAATCATCAATACCAAAACCTGTTTGAGCTGAAACAGGTACCATTGGAGTATCTCCACCCCAATCTTCAGGAGTAAGTCATTTTTCTGCCAGTTGTCCCTTTACATGATCTGGATTTGCTCCTTCTTTATCCATCTTATTGATTGCGACAATAACTGGAATACCAGCTTCTTTCGCGTGAGAAATACTCTCAATAGTTTGAGGTTTCACTCACTCATCTGCAGCAACAACAAGTATAGCAATATCAGTTGATTTTGCCCCTCTTGAACGCATTATAGTAAAGGCTTCATGACCAGGAGTATCAAGAAAGGTTATTTTTCTATCATTATATTCAGCTTGATATGCTCAAATACTTTGAGTAATTCATCCAGCTTCTCCAGAAGCTACCTTTGCATTTCGAATATAATCAAGAAGTGAAGTCTTTCCATGATCTACGTGTCACATTATAGAAACTACTGGAGCTCTCTCTGTGAGCTTAGAAGCGTCATCTTCTGCAAGAAAATCTTTTATATTCCCACTCGCAAGTTCATCGATTCCAACTCAACTAGATGTTTCTTTTTCAAGTTTTACGTCAAATGCTTCAGAAATAAGTGCTGCCGTATCAAAATCAATTTGAGAATTGATAGTCATCATCATTCCATTTTTCATAAATTCTCCAATAAGACCTGAAAGTGGAACTCCTATTTTTTCAGAAAATTCTTTCAACGATAAAAACTCAGGAACTATAACTGTTCATCCTGTTTTAGCTGTAAGATTTTGAGCAATATCTTCTATATTTTTTTCTTCTCTTTTTTTAGTTTTTAGCTTATTTGATCGAGTAAATTGTGAGTCATCTACATCTATTTTATTTCTGTATCGACCGCCTCTACTATTTCCATAAAATTTTCATTTTTTTCCATTCCGAGAATCATCTTGATTTTCTCAAGATTTAAATCCAGGTTTCACATTTCCTTTTGAAAATCCTGGTTTAAATTTAGCAGATGGTTTATCTGTTTCTATACTCGCATCAACACGAATTTGACCAGAGTTTTTAGAGTCATGAGACCGTGTTGATTGAGATCTATCCTGTTGCGTATTTCCTCTGTTTTTTGGAGTATACTCTTTTTTCTTAGGAGTTTCATTTTCCGGAGCACGAGAAACAACGGTCATTTTAGATGCCGTATTTTTTTCTAATGCTGTATTAAGAGTAGCACCTACAGTATTTACTGAAGGTTTTTTTACTTCTTCTTTTGGAGTAATTTCTTCTGCTTGTTTAGAAACTTGAGCTGTTGGTTCTTGAGTTACAGTCTGACTTGTTTTTTCTTCTGGTTCTTCAGAAGTCTTTTTTGCCTTTACTTTAATTTTCTTTTTTATAATGGGCTTTTTTTTCTCACTCGAAGCGTCCGCAGTTGGTTGGTCAGAAGAAATACTCGAATAATAGTCGTCTATATTTTGAGCCATAGGTATTTGAATGTATGAATCGGAAGTAATAAATTGATAGAGCGAATATTAAGCCTTTTTAATGTATTGTCAAAATAAATATAAAAACTTGTAAATTGACCATTTTTAATTACGCTTTTATGAAAATATATATCTAAGATACATATATCCATGTGAGAACAAAACATTCAGTGAAAAACTGAAACATTTTTCCAAAAAATGGCTATAGAGATAAGCTCTCTAAATATCGAAAAAGAAGCTGAAAATATTTACAAAATAAAACTGGAAACCCCTGATTCTCATATTGTTATTGGACCCCATTGAAAAAATTTAGAATCAATAACACACATATTAAAACTCCTTCTTTCTCAAGACATTCAATGATACATCACTATTCATTTAGAAGTAAATGACTATTTAGAAAAAAAAGATCAGAAGTTACACAGTTTCATTCAATCTAAAATCGATTTTGTCCAAGAAACTGGAAAAGTTGTTATTCTTCCTTATCTTTCATCCTATGAAAGAAAGAAGGTGCATACCTATGTTCAAGAACATTCTAAATCAATTATTACACAAAGTGTGTGAGAGAATGATGCCAGAAGACTTCACCTTATAAAAAAAGAAATCACACTTACTATAGATATAGATTGAGACGATATTTAAAAAAAGAAAAATTATGAAACTTCCTGCACTCCAGACCTGGCTTATTATTTGAGCGCTTATAGCAATCTGATATGGTTTTTTTTACATAAACACATTGAACTATGGGAAAGAAAAACAAATACAAGCACAGATTGTAAATCATCCTGAAATGCTTCCAAACTCAGAAACTGCAGAAATATCAAGCTTCTGATTTAAAAATATATTTGCTGATTTTTATTGGCTTTCAGCTATTCAATATATAGGTTCTAATGCTATAGATTGAGAATATAAAAAGTATCTCTGAGCCATGATACAAATTATTACTGATCTTAATCCATATTTCGAAAGTCCATATGTGATTTGAGAATTACTCCTTCCATCTAATGATGGAGTTGGATGAAAATTTTCTGAGTCAGATAACAAAGATAATATTTTACAAGCAGAATCTCTTTGACTCAAATGAGTGAAAAATTTTTGTAACACACAAATGATAGAAGATATCATAAATGAAGATGATCTTGAAAAAATACAGACACTAGAAGAATACAAAAATCCTTGTAAAAGTTATAAAATTCCATATTACCTCGCATATATATACTATTTCTATATGCAGGATTGAGAAAAATCATCTCACTATTATAAAGTTGTTGCAGCTCAAAGTGATGCACCATCAGGTGCAAAAGTACTCGCTGCCATAATGCAATGAAGATGAGGAAACAGAGAAAAATCTATATTTATGTTTCTTTCACTTGCAAAGAGTCTTGGATCTCAGGATGATTCATGTAGTTTTATGACTCAAAATATAAATGATGCATATGCCTATATTTCAGAAAAAAATCTCCCAATAACATGAGAAATAGTTGCAGCTATTGAAGCAGACAGCAAAAAAATTCTTCCCCCACTGACTGAAGAAAATGAAAATGAAATTTTAGATGATACTAAATGTTCTAATTTTCTTGTAAAAGCAATACGTGAAATTAATCTACTCTATTTAGAACAAGCGGATGAACGTTATATCCAAAATAACCCAGAGGAAGTATCTGCTATAACTCCTCAAGTACTCTTAGATGGGTGATATATAAACTTCATTCCAACAGATTATCAACAATACAGTGATAAAGATTATGGAATTATCTATAAATATAATGATGATATAGAAACATTTGATTATGAAATGTGATACTAAAAAAGAAGCTTAGAAAGCTTCTTTTTTTTAAATTAACTCAGTCCTATGATTTTTTTGAGTTCTCTATATTTTATTCCGTGTAACTCATTGGCTCTTTTATTTCCTATATCAAGTTTTTCTTGTACCAATGCAAAGTTTTCCATATAGAGTTTATATTTTAAACGCGCTTCTTTAAAATATTCAAGTAAAATATTTAAAAGTTCCATTTTTGCATGTCCATATCCATATCATCCTGCAAGATATTTTTGTCGAACCGTTTCTCTCTGAGCTTCAGACGCAAAGAAAGAAATCAGCGCAAACACGTTACACGTCTCTGGGTCTTTGACATCATCAAGTCACTTATCATCTGTAACAATAGACATAACTCTTTTCTTGAGCGTTTTTTCATCATCGAAGACACCAATAAAATTATCATAACTTTTGCTCATTTTTCTTCCATCTAGTCATGGAATAAGCTCAACATCTGCTTTAATATATGCTTCTGGAAGTTTGAAAAACTCTTGATTATACGTACGATTAAAATTACCAGCTATGTCTCTTGCAAATTCTAGATGCTGTTGTTGATCTCGACCTACAGGAACAAGATCGACATCATAGCCAATAATATCAGCAGCCATTAAAATAGGATAGTTGAAAATAGCCATATTGATATCTGAATTCTTTGTTTGACTATCTTTGAAGCTATGAGCACGAAGCATAAGACTATAAGGAGTGACACTCGACAATATCCAAGTAATATCATTTATGTGAGCCATTTCTGATTGCTCAAAGACCGTAAATGGTGCATCATCTGGCATAAGAGCAAAGAGCTCACAGGCAAGACGCTTTTTGTTTTCTCTCAGTTTTTGTCCATCATGGACTGAGGTAAGAGAATGAAAATCAGGAAGAAATAAAAATGCTTCATGTCCTCGCGCTTGTTCTAAAAAAGGCTTATACATTCAAAGATAATTTCCAAGATGCATCCCATCTCAGGTTGGTTTTACTCAGGTTAATACTCTCATAATACTTCTATATAATACATTAATACTCTTATTATACTTAAACTATAGCTTTTTCAATCTCGACTCAAGAAAAACAAAAAAAAGAGTCTTACAATGAAGTAAGACTCTTTAGGAAACAAACTATCTCGCAACCTTTGTGGTATTGATATATTCTCCGATGAATTGACTTACAAGCGGAGCTGGTTTATGGAAAATTCTTGATCCAAAGCTTACTATTGTACCCACTGATAGCATATTACTATTGCTTGATTTAGCGACATAGTAACGACTATTAACCAGTTGCGTAATATCTCAGTAGAGTGATCCATTTACAACAAGCTGTACATCTGTATCTTTCGTAGATAGAATTTTACCTCAAACGTTCGCTACTGGGATAGCAATATAAGTCCCATCTAAATGCTTCACTGTATCAGAGATAATAATATTTCCTCCTTTTACAACAAAGGCAATATTCTCTTTTACATCTTTAATATCATTTGAAATCGTAAGATTACCAGACTGAATTATAAATGTTGTAGCTTGTGTGATATTTTGGTAATCACTTGTCTTGAGTGTATAATTACCATTTACAATGTACACATTATCAAGCCCATTATATTTCACAAATTTTCAAGTATTTGTAACCGTTTTAATTGTATCACGAGTTGTTTCTATATTCTTAGAATCTTCTTGCGAATTATTCACAGCACCAACATTCGTTGTAGAATCAGAGTAACTTGAAAGTCCTCCTGACCCTACTGAAGTCCCTACAAAGTTTTTATTATCATCATATCCACTAACATTTTCTGTAACTTTTGATATATCTCATGTTACAGAAGAATCTTTCACATAACTCGTACCTCCACCAATAGTGGTAACTGCTGGTTTTGCAACTCGAACTTTGAGCTTACCTGCAAAATATGCATTATAGTAATCTACTGGTCCATTTTTTACGGTTGTAGTTATCACGCTAGAACCATAATCTATTCCTGCTGGAATCCCTGCTTTATCAGAAGTAAATACTGGATAGAGTTCTTTATTATCAAGAGATAGTTGAATATACCTACTTTGAGCTATAAAAGTTCCATTAGCCTGTTTCACAAGATAAAATTTTTCATTTGGATAGAGTACTTTATTTTGAAGTGAAGCACAATATTCAGCCGATAATCCTTTTACTGAAGGGTCCCCAATAGATTTTGCACAGAGTGCATCGAAACCTAAATCATAATCAGATTTATTTTCAATATATGGAATAGTTCGATTTTGGTAAAGAATATTTGTGTTGTGACCAACAATAATATCTCCTATTGGTCCAAATATAAGATCACCACCATTTGGAGTCGTACTTATACCATCTCCATTTGGAGTAGTGGTTCAACCACCACCTCAGCCTCCACCTCCTCCTCAACCACCATTGAGTGTACATTCATTTGTTGTTCATGGAGCGTTACATCGGGTTCCTGCAAAATTACCAGTTCCATAATCACATTGTTCTCCTCTTTCAGGTTGTAATACACCGTCTCCACAAATTGGAGCAGTTTGAATAGTACACGCTTCTGAAGTTCTCCAATCTGATGAAGTAGCATAACTTGTACTCGTAGAATTTGCTCATCCAGCATAACATCGAGGAGTCACAGATTCAGCACAAGTAAACTCAGCTATTTTTCGTCCACTTGCTTCTCCAGAATCAACCGCAGATTTTGCTCCAATAAACTTAGGAGAACCATCTATATTTGTTCCACATTGTAGAGCAAACTTTTGAGTTGAATAATTCCCGAAACATGTATATTGATTTCATGATTTTATAATATCATTACAACTTGGATTTTGTCATCCACCACCTCAGCCATTAGTTACCGAAAGTGTTTGAGTACATTTTGGAATAGTTGTTGTTTGATTATTAATCAGACAACTTGCTGTATAAACTCCTACTGAATTGAGAGTTACACTTCCAGTTTTATCATTAATAGTATTAATGATAGTACCAGCAGCATCTTTTACAACAATTTTATAAGTAGATACATTTGTTCCAGAACAGTTCAGACTTGTAGTGAGAGAGTTTACTCCACTAATTGGAGTAGCAGTGAATGTATCACATGCATTATTTACTTCTACTTCAACACAGCCTTCTGGAGTTCAGACTTCTTTGTCGTCATCACATACTGGTGGAGGCGTAGGATTACAATCTATGTTTGTTCATTCACACACTACTGCAAGGTTTCGGACTTTTCCGTTTGCCTTGTCAGTAATTTTAAAAGAAATGTTAAGTGCCACACTACTTTTAGCTGGAATATTAACAAGAGTTTTATATTCAGCGATTTTTCCATCACCTGAAAGTATCCAATTTGCAGAAGGTACTAATGATAGTCATCCGTTAGATGCATCAAAGAAATGATCTTCTACTTTATAATTTTTAGCTTCAACTGAACTATCATTATAGACAGTAATAACATACATCACAGTATCTCACGTTTTTACACTAGAAGATTGACCTGCTTTGAGTGATTTAACAAGGTATACATTTGGTATATCTTGATTTATCTTAATAATAGCAATATCATGATCATCCTCGTCACCACCTGGGTTACATCCGTTTCAAATATTATCATCTATCAATCCATCGTTTTCCTTTTCTCAAACTTGATTTCCGTTGGTACTATCAGGAATACTGTCACAATCATCACCATCATCTATCGAAATTTCTGCAAAATTCTTAATGGTAGCAGGAGCACTTGCGTTTATTATGAAAGTAATAGTTTCAGTTTTACTGGTTCAAACTGCAATGTTTCCATAATCAAGATACGCTTTATTTCAGCTTTTTGACCAAACAGTTCCTTTGAGATTAAATCATGTTGGAATATAATCAACAACTTGAACCATATTTGCTCTAATATCTCATTGATTAAATACAGAAATATTAAACGTTATTTCATCTCAAACTTTATAACTAGACTTAGGGTTTACAATAGTTTTTCTAAGGGCTAAGTCATACTTTTTTTCTACTGGAGGTTTCGTAACTGTAACTGTTTGCTTACAACTATTTGAAGTAAGTGTTCCATTTACAAAACATTGGAATTGATATGTTCCTTCACTATTCAGTTGACTACTCCCTGATTTTGCATTAAAAGTATTAACGGTAGTACCATCTTTTTTAAGAACAACTTTATAAGTGCTAGCAGCAGTACCAGAACAGTTAAAATTAGTAGTGACACCTGGTGTTCATGAATTTGGTGAAACAGATAAATTATCACATGATGGAGTTGGTGGAGTAGGGTTTACTACAACATTTTCCTTACAAGCAGAAGAGGTAACTGTATCATTTACAAAACATTGTACTTGGTAATTTCCAGCATTTACAAAATTAAATGACGCTGACTGTGAATTAAAAGTCTTGAATATATTTGTTCATTGAGTAACTTTGATTGTGTACTTGTTTGCGTTTGTTCCATTACAACTAATATTAGTATTGAGTGGAGCAACTCCTGTATTAGGTTTTACTACAACATCATTACAAATTGGTGGAGTTGGTTTTGTAATAGGTTGACATGTAGTACTACATCCACCAGTACCAAATCAAGTTTTAGTCACATCATTTGGATCACAGGTTTCATACACCTTAGTTCCATTGTATTGATCAATATAATTATCACGTACACCATCACCACACCATGTTATAGTATATGGTTGATATTCTGTATGAGAACCTCTATCTATCCATGTAGTTCCTACTTTTTCATATTCATTTACATCATAAACAATAGAAAGATTATTACTCTTTCTCGAAGTTGGAACATAATCAATGTAGTAAGCATCTGGATTTGATTGAATTACTTTTACTGAAGTTTTAGGTTGAATATAATATCCATCATTTATAATTTTTGCAGTCCAAGAAAATGATGGATTTGGTCAACCATTGTAATTTCCTTGTTCTGTGAAAGAAACATTAAAAGATCTCAAATAATATAAATTTGAAGAAAGATTATTATAAACATCGTTAAAATAATATCCTTTTCCATATCTAAGTTTTACAGAAGGAAATGTTTGATCATAAGCAGCTGTAGCAAATTGAATACTTCATAGAAGTAAAACAGATACAACCAACAATCGTAAGATTTTATAAAAATCTTTCATATGAATATATTTATTCAAATAAACTTGGAGCTTCACCATATGATTCTGAGGTATTTTCTTCATTTGGAGCTGCAATTTCTGCAGTACCAGTTTGAGTTTCTACAATAGAATCATCAGGAATACTACTATTCACTTCTTCTCATTCTTTTTGTGAACCAGAACAAGAAGTAATAAATAATATTGTAACTATTAATAATGTTTTTTTCATTTTTGTCAAATTAAAAGTAATATAATAGGTATTCAAATTAGAATACCTATTTTTTTTTATGCAGGAGCTCAATTATCTGCAGATGCTGAATCAGTACTTTGTGAACTGTCAGGAGCTTCTGATGGAGCCGACGACTCTCCCTTTCAAGCTCAATTTCAACCAGGAGTAGTAGAATTTCATCTACCTGGAGTATCTCATCTACCTGGAGTACCACTACCACCTGGTGTGGTAGTATTTGGTCTTTCAGGAGCAGGAGTTCAACCAGGTGTTGTAGTATTAGGAGTATCTGGTGTATCTGGTGTTGGTCTGTCTTCACCTCGCCCCTCACTTCGTACTGGAGTAGGAGTTTTATCTTTAAATAATGTAGCAAATGATACATTTCCACAGTTATGTGCGATAAACATTACAACATTCATCTCTACTTGTCATTTTTGTACTAGTTCTTTAAGAGATTCTACTGTAAGATTGTTCACATATCTCAGTTCATTATCAATATCTTGAATCTGAGCTAAATTCATATTTTCAATAAATTTCATTTTATCAGTCATAGTTTCTTGTATATCCCACGCATTAACTCCATCTATAGTGAGAGCTTCTATCGCTCATTTACTAAATCATTCAAGTTGGTTGTTGTTTCCTTTTGTTCTCACTGAAAATGCAGAATCAAATTGTGCATAAGCAGCAGTAAATTTTGTTCCAGATTGGATTCTTTGTTCTACTGCATCAATAGTTGCAAGTGATTGTTGAACAAAGCCAGAAGAAAGTCCTTCATTTCTCAGTACATCACCTGTTCTTGCTTGAAGTCTATTTAATTCTTGTGCATATTTTCTTGCAGATTCTCTTCCTTGAGCTATTTCAACAGTATTTCTTCCACCCATAAGTGCGTTAGAAATAAAATCAAGGACTCGAGTTTGTTCGATTGGAGTTCTTGCTTGAGCAATAGTATTATAGAGTTCCGCCGGAACTTTATTTCTCATAGCTCCGAGTATTGCAGCATGAGCAGCTGCTATGGCTTGAGGATTTCTACTTTGTTTAGCATTTGTAATTTGTTCTCCGATAGCATTCAGTTCTGTATTTCTTGCATCAATATAATTATCAATTCAAGCAAGGTTAGTTGGTACTTCACCTCATCTCTTAAAGAAATCACCAAGTCTTTGGAAAATATTTCTTTGTTGAGTTTGTCTTTCATTTGATGATGCAGATTGGTTAGCAGGAGCATTCATAAATGATTTCATAGTCGCTCCATTCATATCCATTTTCCCATCACCTGATTGACCAAGTTTTTCTTGTTGATATTTTTTTAGTGCTGATTCAGTTCCAGGACCAAAAGCACCATCTATTCCATTAGTATCATATCCCATATTAGTGAGAAGATTTTGAAGTACTCGTACATCATCACCACTCATTCCTCGTTTGAGTGTTCTTCCAAATTGTACATTAACTGCTTCTCTTGAAGATTCTTGCCCTCTTAAGTTTGTAGCATCTAGTGGAAGAGTAGTATCTTCAGGAGCAGTAGATCATGATTTAATTCCTTTTGATTCAAGCATATAGTTGAGAGTTCGTGAGCTTGTAGTTGCACTCGCTTCTAAAATACCACTTCTTGGTAATCCATGAGCTGTTTGATAATCTGCAAGAGCTTTTTGAGTTCCATTCCCAAAATCACCATCGAATGTACCATTATATCTCGCATCAAATCAAGCTTCTGTTAAGAATTTTTGTAAAGCTTTTACATCAGCACCTTTAGTGCATCACTTCTCAAGTCTTCGTTGAAATGTATTTTTTTCAAAGTTAGGGATAGTATTAGTATCTACTTCTTCTCTATGATTTTTTTGATTATCATTCGTAGCTTGAATCGTGTCATTTCTTTCAACTACAAATCCATTTTCAATAAGACTTTGAATTGAAAAACGTCTTCATTCTTCAAGTGTTTTCATATTTGTTTCTCCAAGTACTCTTCTAATTGCTGCTTGAGTCTCTGGTGAAAACTTATTTATATCCATCATATCTAAGTCACCATCATGATCAGCATCCACTGAAGATACTAGTTTTTCTCATCATAAATTATTGGCTATACACATCATAAAGAGTGTTCTAAGGTTTCTAAGTAGTGTAAACATAAGTAAATATGTTATAAAATAATATGTATTTGTGTTTTTATCGAAACAAATAAACACATTTATAGTAACACACTTTTGAAACTATAGACAAAAATTATCGCTTGACGAAAATATTTTTTGAGGTTACTTTTTTAAAATAAAAAAATCCCTCAAGTGTTGAGAGATTTTTTATAAGTATTATGTAAGTTACGCTTTTCTTCTGAATTTAAGGAAACCAAAACCAAGAAGAAGTGCAGCAAGAGCAAGAAGTATACTCTCAGGTCCTGTTTGAGGAAGCTCAGCAGGAGGAGTTGGAGTTGTAGGTGGAACTACAGCTGGAGTATCACCTTCAGCAGAAGTAAAGAGTACACATTCTCTATGTACATCAGCATCTACAGAGAGCTCTCCTCCTTCTTGTACTTGGTGAGTTGCAATATCATATACTATAAGACCTGCATTTTCACCCACTGGAGCTGAATTAGAAGTGAGTTGATACGCGCTCCCTAGAGTTGATTCAATCCATGTAACTTCATCACCAGCTGGAAGAGCATATCAAAGATTATCTTCATTATAAAGAGCATCTAATTCAACTGTATATTGCCAAAAATCAACACTTTCACTTGCCTTAACTTCAGTCCATACAGCTCCATTGAGACCAATAACTTTTGGAAGTTCTTGTTCTTCTTTAAAAAGAACTTGTGAAGCGTCACTTTTATTTGTCCAAACATCTGTAAGTAGACCTTTATTATCACCTTGAACGACACTACCTCCAACGAAACATTCGTTACAGCTATTTGCAGTAAAATCAGGATTAGAGTCACAACTAGCTACTTCATAGGCAGCATAAGAACTAGTTACTGTATAAGCCAGCATAAGAACTGGAACGAGAACCTTAGAAAGAGTATTCATAATAAAGTAATTTAAAATTAGAATTAACGACTACATACTAAGCGATTGTATACCTTCTGTCAAAAAAAAAGTAAGAAAACGGAAAGAATAAAATATTTACTTTTTTATAATTTTATTTACAAACAATTGTTGTAAAATAGCGAAAAGTGTAGATATTCACCAATACAAACCAACTCAAGCAATAAGGGTATAAGTAAATATACCAACCATAACTGGCATTCCATAGAGCATAAACTTATTCATGAGTTCAGGATCAGGCATCATACTTGAATAACTATTTGAATCTTTCTTTTTCTCTAATACTACTCCAGTAGTAGTATCTGCTTTTGCTTTATGCATGATAGAAAGCTTCACTTGTACAAATTGAATAGCTGCTACACTGAGAGCTAACAATATTCAAACAAGTCATCCAGAAGCGAGGAGATCCATACCAAAAAATATTGGATCTATTTGAGAAATATGGAACTCTGGAAGAAAGTCATATAAATAGAATTCATTCTTGAGTGACATTATATCTATAATAATTCTATATATTACTAAAAGAATAGGCATCTGAATAATCAAAAAACCACAAGATCACATAGGATTTACTCATTCGTCTTTATAGAGCTTCATGAGTTCGACTCCAATTTGTTGCTGATTTCATTTATGTTTTTCTTGGAGCTTTTTTATTTTAGGTTGAATAGCCTGCATCTTTCTTTGAGATACAAGCATTTTATGTTGAGGAAAGAGTAGAAGTACTCTAATAATTATTGTTATAGAAATAATAGCAAATCCAAGTGAGTTTCCAAAAAAATGGATTAAGTACGCCATCAAGTTATAAATTGGAGCATAGAATAAACCAACAAAAGCTTTTCATAGAGTTCCTCTATACTCTACATCAACGGTTGAAAGGTATTCTTTATCATTTTGAGTCAATTTGAAGATATAATTTCATGGAGTTTCAAAAAGTTCATAATTTGGTGCAAGATTAATGATATTTGTTTCACCAAGTGCGACCGTTCTATCCTCACAGAACTCTTGAGGATATTCTATGAGTTGACCATTCAAACGAGTTTCTAGATTATCACAGGTATTGAATTTAAAAACTTCTGATGTATTATTTTGAACATTTAAAATTATTCCAGCAGGAACTTTGAGGCTATTATCAACTACTTGAAATTGAATTCAAGTTTTTACTGGAGCTTGTTTATCACCAGTAAAATACGAGAATATAAAGAAAAATAAGAGCGTAAAAAGGAGAATATCTAAGTATTTTTTCATAGTTTTTTATCAAGGAGATAGAGAAGTTCTTTTTCAAAATTTTTTAAAGAAGTTTCATTATTTTCAAGTTGAGTTTTTGTTTTAACAACGCAAGCGATATCTGAGGGAAACGAATCAATGTATGGTCTACAAGTTTCAAAATACAATCTACGAAATCGGTTTCGTATTACCGCATTTTTTACTGACTTTCATCAAATTATAATTGCAAATCTTCCATGTCATAGTGTATTTGGGAGTACATTAAAAACAAGTGTATAAGAAAAAAAAGGTTTTCATATTTTCAAAACCTTTTTTACTTCACGTTCTTTCAGTCGATATATTTTTGAAATCACGAAAAAAATGTGAATGATTATTTTCTTTTTATATAATTTCCCTTCCCATCAAAAGGAGATTTTTTAGCAGTACCACCAGCAATAATATGCATTTTAGATTTTCCGTTTATTTCTTGGAATCTCTTTGGATAACTTACAGTAAGTTGGTGTCTTCCTTTTCTTCTTCTGTTTTTTAACACGTTTCTACCTGAATCAGTAGAGCTTCTTTTCAAAAACCCGTGTACTCTCAGTCTTTTTCTTTTTTTAAGTTTTCCTAACATAATCTATATTGATGTGTGAGATAATTTTTATAAGCTGCGATATCTTATTGCAAAATGACGTCTTGTCAAAAAAATTTTTATATTTTCCTATTTATCATTTGTAGAACAAATATACTTTTCAGTAAAGTACAATGCATTACAAGCTCCTACTCCTGCATCATTAAAAGTAATGTTATTTATATCTGCTACACTTCGAGTCTGGAGCCAACAATTTGCTGTATAATCTCAACTTGGTTCTGAATAGGGTGTATCTCGTAGCCACCAATCTCAACCTCATATTGCCTTCCAATCTGAAGCGGTCACTGAGTTCATAGCTACTGAAGTATAACTTCAACCACTACTTGGTCTAGAAATTCCAGGTATAACATAAAAATAACTACTCCCATATTTTGTGATAACAGATTGAAGAAATTCTTTTGTTCTTGGAACAAATATATCCATTCAAAGTTCTTTACAACTATTATTATCAGTAGATTTAAGTGTTCTTATTCAAGTATCAATTGGATAGAGTGTATATCAACCCCCATCAGTAGTCATATCACAATATACTTCTAGTATATCTCAAGTTTTTGTTTTTATGACATATTCTCAATTTTTATCTTTAAAACGAGGTTGATCCTGCAATAGTCTGAGGCAACTAGAGTATTTTTTCCATCAAGATTGAAAAATCGAGTTTAATAATTGTAAATCAGATCAAGTACCACTTATACTTGATTGGTTCGATACCAAAGAAGTAAACAATTCATTGGTGTTTATTATATCAATGTATCAAGATCAACTTGAAACTGAATTTAGTGCCTGTGCAGGTGTATTGATTGTAGATTTTTCTCATGAAATGAGTATTCATAACTCACTTCCATATACTTTAGGAAATCTTGTTTCATAATTTGCTGCATGTAATGTATTTCATCCTTGAAAAAGATATGAGCTCGTACTTCCTCTTTCTTCCATAAGCGCAAGAAGTTGAAGTTTTTTTCTACTTTTTGTCACAAAGTAAGTATAGAAAGAATCATCTTTTGGGTCTTTTCACCCATTTGTGTAGTCAATAGTTTCAAGTACATCGATTCAAACATATCATTGATATGCAATCACATTAGAAGCTCAGCTTGCAGTAATCTCTACATAATCATCTGGGAGAGGTAAAGATTTATTTGTTGCATACACTTGAAGAGAATCTGAGAGTTTTGTTAGTTGAGAAAAACGATTAGAATCCCTTGCTCCAGTGAGATAATTTGAGTAAGAAACAAATCCTATAGTAGAAAGAATTCCAACAATAGTAATAACTACGATGAGTTCTACAAGTGTAAAAGCGTGCTTCGTAATTTTATACATGAAAAAATCCTTAAAAATAATATGTGTATTTATAAGGATTAAGAAGTTCCTTGCAAGAAGAAGTATATTGACTTATTTTTTAGATGTACTAATAATGGTACCAAGAGTTTTGTTTCAAAGAGTTGCTATAATACTCTCTTTATCAAATTTAGTAATTTGGATTTCTAGATTATTATCTCGAGCTAAAATAATACCAGTTTGATCAAAAACCTGAAGGTTTTTTTCTATAAACTCATTATATGAAATATTTTCTATTTTATGAGCGTTCGGATTTTTTACTGGGTCACTATCATAGACTCCATCAACTTTTGTAGCTTTTATCATAACTTCACATTCAAGTTCGATAGCTCTTACAACTCCAGCAGTATCAGTCGAAACATAGGGACTTCACGTTCCTGATGTACAAATAACTATTTTTCAAGATTTCAAATATTCACTCGCTTGTAATGAAGTATACCTCTCTAAGAATTCTACTCATAAAGCGTCCATAACAACTGCATCAACAGATATTTTCTCAAGGAAATTTTTTAAACTCAATCCATTAAAGACAGTAGAAAGCATACTCATATTATGAGAGTCTGAAGATTTCATTCAAGCATTAATGAGAGAAGAGCCTCTATAGATATTTCAACCTCCAACAACAATAACAAGTTGAAGTCAATGAGCTGTAATCTCTTTTATTATTTCTGCAACATGTTGTATTTGTTTGGATTCAAGACCTCATACCCCAACTTCACAAAATGCTTCTCCAGAAATTTTCAGTAAAATTCTTTTATATTCCATGACAAGGGTCGAATTATGATTGTAAGATATCGCGCATGAGTGTATCTACAATTTGAGTATTTGGAAATTCTTTTTCACCAAGTTCAGCATTTTTTTCTTGAATATTTTCACTATCTACTCCAGTTCCTCGCTCAAGCTCATAGGTTCCATAAAAACCATTTTTGAAATCAGCATAGGTTCTTTCGTAAATATACTCATCCCCCTCAAGTCTAATTACGTTAAATCTAATTCATTGGTCTTTTACAATATCTCTACACGTATTCCAATAATACCAAGAGTTCATCTTTTCTTGTAAAAAATCATTGAGATCATCACATGTTAATTCTGGTACAATTTCCTTTTGTACTTCAAGACTTTTTATTTGAGAATACGTAAAACTTGATTCAGATAACATAATTGGCTCACCATAACTCGAAGCTTTTGGCAAATCTACGAGTGCTAAATTATCTTCTCATCATACAAGCTGAGTTTCCGTTTCTTGAGCTACTTGACTTTCTTGAGCAGGTATATTAATAGTTATTTCAGTTTGTGAAACTTCTCCATTTGAAGCAGTAGCAGTTATTAGATAGATATTTTTTCAGTAATCTAAAACTTTTGATTTAGAACTTGCGTTGTACTTGAATACTGCATCTCAAGGAGAGAAGGTTTGCAAGGTATAATTGTCAACTGGAAAATCAGAATCTTCATTAGAAAATCTCACACTGATTGATTTGACTTAATCAAGCGTTTTACCTGTTATTTGAACTTCACCATTGATAGTATCTTGATTTTTAATAGTATCAACTGAAATATATTGAGTATCTGTTATATCCCTCATCTCTACATATGAATCACTCTCATTTGTTACTATAGTTCATTGTTCTGCAATATCTGGTGTTTCCACTCACGATACATCATTTTGGTTAAGGGTGACACCTGGATTTAAAAGCTCTTGTTTCGCAGTCTCTACGTCTGCTTGATTTTGCCCACAAGAAGCAAGAAAAATAGTGAGAAACAGAAAAGAAAGAAAATACTTCATAGATTATTTTTTATAAAAATATGAGTTACATTATAAGAAGAGACAAAAAAAAAGCAAAAATCGAAATTTTTGCTTCTTACATATTTCCTACACTTCTGTCACAATTGGAATAATCATAGGTTCTCTATCCATCTTTTTTAGAAGAAATGATTCTAAATCTGTTCTTAAAATCTTCAGTAGATCTTTCTCATCAATATCAGGAATATCTTTCAGAGTATTTTCAAAAACCTCTCGAGATTTTTTAATAATTATTCTATGAATATATCGAACTTCATCTACATAAACAAGACCTCTTGTTTCGACCTTAATATGTCCTAATATAGCCTTTGTTTTTTTATCAATAGTATATTGAATCACTAACACTCAGGCATTCATCATTTGTTCTCTCGCTTTTATAACGTGACTCGTAGTGAGCCCCATACCATTTCAGTCAATCACGTACTCCATAATAGGCACTTTGATTTTTGATCTGAAGACTGATCCATTTGGAGCAAAATCTACAATATTCCCGTTATCAAGGAGTAATATATTACTTTCTTTTACTCAAACAGACATTGCTGTTTCAGCGTGACGAGTTCTAAAGTATAAGTCACCATAAATAGGCATAAAATATTTTGGAGCAAAGAGTCTGAGGAATATTTTTTGTTCTTCTTGGTAGGCATGTCCTGAAGTATGGACCGGGAGATCAGATTTTGTAATAATTTTTACTCCATACTTAATGAGTCTGTTTATAAGTCCTCCAACCGAACGCTCATTTCAAGGAACGACTGACGAAGAAAATACAACTGTATCTCCAGATTGGATAGTAATAGCATTATGTTTTCACTCTGCCATTCTACTCAATGCAGAATATTCTTCTCATTGGCTTCCTGTAGTAATAATTATTTGTTTATTTGCAGGAACTGATTGAGTATTTTTAACGGTAAGCTTTTTAATTGTACCTGGTTTCATAGAAAGATAGCCAAGTTTTTGAGCTATAGCTATATTTTCAACCATACTTCTTCCTGAAAGAAAGATATATTTATCGTGCTTTTGAGCTATATCAATGAGTTGTTGCACTCGTGAAATCCAAGAAGAAAAGGCTGCAATAAGGAGTCTCCCATTAGTTGTTTCAGCAACAATTTTTTCTAAAGTATCTCCTACTTCCTTTTCACTCATCGAAAATCCTTTTGTAACTGAACCAGTAGAATCACCAAGGTAGAGAGTAATACCTCTTTTTCCGATTGCTTCATATCTTTCAAAATCAGCTGGTTTATCAAGTCTAGGCGTATGATCTATCTTAAAATCTCCTGTATGAACCATTTTTGCTCCACCTGGAGTTTCTATATATAAACCTGCACAATCAGGAATAGAATGGTTTACAGAGAAAAACTCAACTGAAAATTGACCAATCTTTGTCATATTCTCTTTTCCTGCATCAATTTCTACAAACGTAGCATAGGGCATAAGACCAGCTTCTTCGAGTGATTTTTTAATAAGTCCTAAAGTAAGTTTCGTACCATACAATGTTGGCATATCTAAAACTGGAAGTACATTTTTCAAAGCCCCAATATGATCTAAATGGGCATGAGTAATCAAAAAACCTTTTATATTTTTTGTATATTTTGTAAGAAATGAAACATCTGGAATAGAATAATCAGCTCCAAGCATATCTGGTTCAGCAAACTGTACCCCACAATCAATTAGAAGAATATCATCTCCAAATTGGACCATACTCATATTTTTGGCACCTATTTCATTATTTCATCCTATTGGAATATATCGAGTATAGCCTTCTCTTAATGTAGGAAGAAAGAATTTTGTTTCAGGAAATTGAATAATTTTTCTTCCGTATTTATTACTTTGAACAGCTCCTGTATTATCTCCTCCAGAATTATTCTGGTTTCTGTTTCGATTATTCTGGTTTGGATTCCTCTTTTTTTGAACTTGAGGATTATTATTTTTTTGAGGCTGTGTATTTTGTTTTACGGTACTATTTTGATTATGAGTACTTTGAGTTCAAGTATTTGCTTTTTTCGGAATCTGTTGTGGTTTTGGACTCTGAGCAGGAGCAATAGAATGAGGCTTATTATGGCTTCTTTGAGAATTATTTTGTTGTTCTGTTTGTGAAGAACCTGTATGCGAAGAAGTCGCAGAACTATCGGGGATGATACCTTGAACCTCTCGGTCAAGTTCATCAAGAAAATCTTTCATTAAATAATATTTAATAAATAAAATATTGAAAACTCTACTTCCTCTGAAATACATGTTTATATAATAATATAAATTATGTAAGGCAGGGTATTTTTTATAAAGTTTAGAAGTCATTCATCATATCTTTTTTGTGATAGGATGTAGCAAAAATATTAAAATTTTGCGAAATAATAACTTTATGAACTCTAGAAAAAACGGAATATATTGAATTTCTGCAACACAAAACAAGCGTTCTGTGAGTATGATAGAAAAATTATATTCCATTTTGCATATATTGCAAAAAGTTTTTAATATCAACTCTGAGTTTAGTAATATCCCAATAATAACTCTTGAGTGACGCTTCACCTCAAAAATTTGTTTTTTGAAATTGTCAGTCTGTAAAAATCTCTTCAGCAAAAAAATTATATTTTCGTGCAAGACTGATTTGATTGAGAGATTTTTGATAAAAATCCTCATTGTGGAGAATAAAGTACAAATAACTTTCAGCATAATCCTCAAATTGGTTCGTAAGAGCATAACCAGATACAAAATCATTTGAGGATTGTCAGGCGCGAATTACGCTCAGTGATTTCCATGAGACATCATAAAATTTCTGACTGGTCTTATCTGTCTGCTCTCATCATGTATATATATCAAAATAATGTGCAAATTCATGAATAAATACACTCAAAAACTCTTCTTCTCCTAATTCTAAGGCTCCATATAAATGAATAGTATGGGCTCGCATCCGTCACCGTACATCTGATGTATTTTCATACATATATATTCCTAAGGTGCTAATACGAGGGAAAATATATTTTTGTTTAAGAAAAACCTCCAGTAATGGACTGTAGGAATCTTGCATTTTTGCTTTCACACTTCATGGAAAATATCGGAAAAATATTTCAGGAATATTATGATCTAAAAACTTATTTTTATATTGTTCAAATATAATCTTATTCACAGTACTCGATATCTTATCTTGATTCATTGTATCAAAACTAGCAAAGTCTGATTCATGTGTTTCAAGAATAAGTTCTGGACTACTCAGATTGATAAATTGTTCTTCAGGATCATGAATTTTTGACGGAAAAAAAATTTCACTTCCGATAAAAATAAGAAGTGAACAGAGGCTTGTGTAGAGGACACAAAAAATAAATATTTGTTTCCCAGGCATGAAATACTATGAGGTAAATGAAAATATAACTTCTACTATTATTCGTATCAATGCTCACGTAACAACAATTGCTAGGAATCAAAGAATAGACCATTTTACTACATCTTTTCATTTTTTAATTCTTTCATCATCTCACAGTGAAATAGTCATAAGAAAAGCTCCATACACTATTGCACCCACGGATACAAGTGCAAGAAATGTAGCGAGTGCAGTGGTCCAATTCACAATTTGGTTTTTTACATTTCATTCAATCAATGTTGGCCCACTTGCATCTACTAAATCACTGTCAGATAAACATCCATCAAGAGAACTTCAGATGTTTCCATTAAAAGCACAATCAGCAGCTTCTACTGAGTTGAATCAAAAAGAAATCAGGAGAAGTAAAAATGTAAGTAAAAATGTGAAAAATTTCATAATTAATTTTATTTAGATATCAATTCCAGCTACAAGTCTTACGAGAGCATATGCAAAAGCTACTATAAATATTCCAATTGCAGTATATATAAAACTGGTAATAGCTTTTTTAAACTCCTCAGGATTTCACCTTGCTGTGACAAGTCTTGCTCAAATAAAGAGAAACATAGCAATAGCAATCAATGCCATAAGGGCAAATATAGAATCTCTTACAAATGCAAGAATATAGTCAACCGTACTCATCCCAGACTCTGTAGTAGTAAGCGCTGTATTAGAACTTACCGGAACTATTCCTGATTTTAGTTCTTCTTCACTGAGTGCAAAAGTTTGATATTGCATCGAAACAAATAATCAGATACTTATATAAAAATATTTCATTAGATTCGGAAGTTATTAACTACATTTATGATAGACCAAGCTGCAACTGAAACAAATACTCATACGAGAGACCAAATAATGACAGTTTTTGCTTTTTTTATTTTTTCTTCATCTCAACTAGAGATAAGATACATAATTCATCAAATCATAACAGCAATAACTGCAAAAATAGCAACATACTGGATAAGCGCAGCTATTATATTTCATAAGACTCCATAGATTTGATCTCAGCTTTCTATCTTACTATCCCCGCAACCTGGAAGTGCTCCACAACTTATATCTGGAACTGCAGCGTAACTTATAGATATATAAAAATTACAGAGAAGAAAAGCAGAGATACGTGAAATTATTCAATACATGAAACTTTTTTTAAGAGTAGAGTAAAAATGCAAAAAGACGAACTATAATACCAGCTGAGAGTGCGATAGCAAGAGAAATGAGTCCTGCCATAAAAATAGATTTTCATTTAGAAAGAAATTCATCCTGCCCATGATAAATAATCATATATCATGCTCAGACCGTCATAATAAGTGCAGAAAAAACTCAAAAAACGATAATAATTTTATCTAGAATACTTGCAAGGAAATTAGTAACCGTTCCACCTGCATCCTCGCTTATAAGACTTGTTCCACCAGGAGTCACACTTCAAACATCAATCGTAAAATTAGGACTTCTAATATCATCAATCGCAAATCACGTCTGAATAGCAAAAAAGATTGCTGATATTAAAATACAGAAAAGAAGCAACTTTTTCATAAATGAAAGAAATGAGTAAAAATTAGCAAAATAATAACAAAAATTTTATAAAAAACAAAATAATATTATCCTATGAGAAGAATGATATGAACTCAAAATTACTATACTATGAAAATCGCAATCGTACATGAAATGCTTATTAAACTCTGATGAGCTGAAAAAGTAGTAGAGAACTGGACTAAACTTTTTCCAGAAGCTCATATATTTACACTGATGTACGATGAATCAAAAGTATGAAAACTATTTCCAAAAAATAAAATTCACCCCCAAGTCTTTGCTTCAAAAACTCAAAAAGTTTATAATTTTACAAAAAAACAAAGACTCTGTCTCCCATTTATGGCAGCAAGTATTGAAAATTTTGATTTTTCTACATATGATATTGTTCTCATAAGTAGTTCTGGATTTGCTCATGGTGCTATTACAAAACCAGAAGCAAAAACTATTGTATACTATCATGCTCCTGCAAGATATTTATGGGACTGGACCAATGAGTTCAAAAAGGATAACTGAGTTCAGAAATGAATAAAATGATACTTCATGAATACACTTTTTTTAAAGCTCAGACAATGAGATTTTATAGCAAGTCAAAGACACGATATAAGCCTATCAAATAGTAAAACAACACAAAAAAGAATACAAAAATATTTTAGACTTAGTTCAGAAGTTCTCTATCCACCAATTGAAACTGCGAGATTTGCAAAAAAAATAGAGACTCAGGTAGAAACACCATTTAAAAATTATTATGTTGTGCTATCTGCTCTCACTGAGTTTAAAAAAATCGATATAGCAGTTCATGCATTTAAAAATATATCTCAGGCTAATCTTGTTATAATTTGAGAATGAGATGAGAGAAACAGACTCGAAGAACTCTGTGAAAGAGCTCCTAACATAGTTTTTGTGTGAGCGAAATACGCAGATGAGCTCGTCTCTCTGGTTCAGCAGTCCAGTGGGCTCATCTTTCCTGGAGAAGAAGACTTTTGAATTGTCCCAATTGAAATGATGGCAGCTGGAAAGCCAGTGTTTGCCCTTAAAAAATGATGACTCACAGAAACCGTGATTGCTGGAAGTACATGAGATTTTTTTTACAAAAATGATGGTTCTGACTTTATAGAAAATTTTATAAAATTTGATCTTGAGAATATTGCATGAAAATACAGTGAAAAAAACTGTAGAACTCAAGCCTCAAAGTTTGATAAATCTTTATTTGAAAACAGAATTCTTGGATTGGTACATTGATAAATCATAGTTATTCTTTTTCTTTACATTCTCTCAAGTGTTTTTATAATTTCTAATATTTATTCCCAATTATATAATTCGATGTACAAAATAGTTCTGTGAGTTCTGCTCTTCATGCTTCCACTTCATGCATTTCTTGTGACGGTTCTAAAATGTAAATTCTCTATTGATACTGATATATTAAGATTTTGGAAAGAAGGTCTAATTTTATTTCTCCTTATAGTTACATTTTTTACACAGTATAAGAAAAATTCTTGGTCACTGAGTAAACTCTATCATAAAAATACGCTTCTAGGACTCACTACAGCCTTCATAATTTGTAGTGCGCTCTATATGTATTTCCCATTCTTTGAACTCAAAGCTGCTTCTGTACTTGGATTTAGGTATGATGTATTTTTTCTTTTCGCTCTACTCATTGGTTTATATCTCCCAAATGGAGAACAGGATATTCGTTTTTATATGAAAACTCTCTTTCTCTCTACCTTTGGTATTTTAATCATATTTCTTCCTTGGTTTTTATTTGGAAATATAGAAAGTACCGTTGATTTATTCTGATATGGAAGTCAGGCATCTACCTATACTGCAAATGCCTGTCTAAGTTTTGCACAAAATGTAGAAGGTGGTCACGCACGCTTCCAAGCTACATTTGGATGACCTATAAGAATGTCAGTTTTCTTTACTTTAGTATGATCTCTCTTTATGGGATATATTCTTTCAGCAACGCGTTTCTTTCAAAAACAAAAGTATATGATGATTACTATTTTTTGAGTACTCCTTTTGACCGCAATAGTTTTCTCATATTCAAAAACCTCAATGCTCTGAGTCGTCTTCGCAGCGTGTATGTTTAGTTATTTTTCATATAGCTATATTTATAGGAAAAAAATTACAAGAAAAATGTACGCAATCTGAGCTGCTATACTAGCACTTCCAATAGTCTGAGTGATGGCTCTCAAATGGGAAATGTTTTTACATCTTGGTTCTATGGTAAACAGACTCGAAAACCTAGGAAGATCAGCAGAAATGTTCTTTTACAATCCAATGGGATATGGACTTGGAATTGCAGGACCGGCAAGTCAAATTGGAAAATCAATCGAATCAGCTGGCTGAACTATATTAGCTACCTCAAATGTTCTCACTATTCATAGATTCCTTCCCGAAAACTGGTATGTTCAAATATTATTAGAACAAGGAATTATAGGTTTTAGTATCTTTGTTGGCCTTATAATATTTATAGGGTATAGACTCGTAGAACGTATAAAACTACACAGAGATTTTGTCAGCGTAGGAATAGCTACAGCTTATTTTGCACTGTGTTTTATGGCACTCTTTACACACGCTTTTGAAGAAGCTGCCAGCAGTTATATGCTCTTTTTCTTTATAGGAATAATATTGCATGAAAGTATGATACAAGAACGTCACTCTAAAAAATAAAAATGAAACTCTCAACCATATTATTCATATGTCTTACTATTGTTGGAATACTCTACCACTCGTTTTTTTTACAGCTCAATGAAGTATTAAAAGTTGCGGATAGTTTTGCATATTTACAGATGAGTTACTATATCTGACAATGGGATATCTGAGCATTTTGAAATGGGTGGTTTTGATTTTTATACTCACTTCCTATCGCTGTAGTTGGTATTTTTATTTGAAACCAATTCCTTGCTGCTCAAATCACAAACCTTATCCTGCTTACCCTAAGTTCTTATCTTTTATGGGATATCTCTAAAAGATATACGTGAGAATATGCAGCACTATGAGTGGTGATATTGTTTTTGCTTTCACCTATTTACCTACATTTTAGTATTCACGTTTTATCAGAAAATCTCTATATTCCTCTTTTCTTGCTCCTGTTTTCTATTACATTGAGATTTTTAGAAGAACTCTATATTTTCAAAAGTCCATCTCTCCATCTCAATAGACAAAAAAAGCAAGTAGTTCAGATTGGAATTGTTATTGGTCTTCTATATTTAACTCGAGCAGAAGCTTTTATATATCTTACTTCTATCTGAATTCTAGCACTGGCTTTTACTCTATTAAAAAAAATTACTTGGAAAAATTTCTTCCTTCTTTGAAGTTTATTTTTTGTAAGTTTCTTAGTTATAATTTCTCCTTATCTTTATTTTCTCCATGATCTTACCTGAGAATGGGGACTTACTAATAAATGAGCTAGTAATCTCAGACAAGCAGAGCTTCGATGACAAGATAAGATGGATGATGCCTGATTTGAACAAGCTGTAGCTGAACTCACAGCAGATAATCATCATCTCATAGCTGGATTTGCAGGTTGAATGCCATATGATACACCTCAAATTGAAGGGAGTCTCATACAATTTATTTCTAATAATCCTTCAGATTTTCTGAGAAGGTTTTTAAAAAATCAATCAAAACTTTATACGCAAAATCTACCAGAAATATTTGTTTGAAAATCACCGAGTTTATACCTCAGTTCTGATTCTCGATTTGCAGGAAATATATTCTTTCTTTTATGGGCTTGTATTCCCTTTCTTATTCTTATCTTTTGAGTCATTGAGTTACTGCGAAAAGAAAAAATCTTTGTTGCAAGCAGTATAAGTTTCTTTCTTCCAGCTTGTATATTCTTTACTCTTTTTTTTACACTCAATAGATATTTTTTGATTTTTCTTCCCCTTATGTTTCTCGTATATATGTATGGGGTATCAAGAATTTCAGAGTTTTCAAAAATTCTTGCTGTACTCCTGATTTGAAACATTATATCTCTTCTCCTCCTTTCAACTCTTGTATACTTCAATGAAGAAAAAAACAAAGATGAATACTATTCACTCAAACAAGAGGCCTGAGTTTGGATGAATAAAAATATTGAAAATAATGAAAATCTAAAGATTATGGAACGTTTTCCTATCGTAAGCTATTACGCATGAAGTAAAATTCGGTATATAACTCCCTATACAGATAATATTTGAGATATATATGAATACTGACTCTTTCATAATATAAACTATCTTATAGTTGATTCTATGGACTTTCAGACCTATAGGCCAGAGCTTACAAAATATCTAGAAGAAACACCAGAATGATTTACTTTATTACGAGAATTTATAAATGAAAGCTGACAAAAAGTTATTATCTACAAGTTAAATAAATAATTTTAATAACAGAAATAAAAAGAGAGTTGTATTAAAACAACTCTCTTTTTTATTGAAATACTAACGTACTATATAGCTTGCTTCAATATCATATATCAGCTCGGCAATGACGGAGTTATTTGATTTTTCTATAAGTACATAGCTCATATTTTCTCAAACAGATCTATACTCAAGTCTATATCTTTGTTCATTCAAGATTAATCTACCATCCTGAAATACAGTCATTATTGGAGTTTTATTCGTATCATTCGTCAAATAAATAGAAATACTTCCTGGATTATAGGGAACTCAGAGAGGGACTCTATAACTTGAAAATCTTTCTTGATTTATTATTTTGAGATAACTTCATGGACGGGAAATACTTGTATCTTGAGCTATAACTTGTATATCTTCACTCGGAATTTTCATAAATTGTCTAAACACTGCAGTATTCGCGTAATATATCACTACTTCTGGATAAATAGAATTATTGTCTGAATTATTAGATGGAAGTACCTCGATACTTGCAAGTGGACTCAGGAGATTTATTTTCCCAGTATACTCATTAATTTCTGCAAGAGGTGCATTCTCATATGATAACACTACTCATGAAGCTGTCATAAGTGATTGAAAATTATATGTTCCATCTTCAAGTGTGGGAATAAACTGACCACTATCCTGCTCTTGGAGTCTTTCTATTTGCCCTCATCTAAATCGATATAAACGAACTGGCTCTCACAGAAGTGCCTCATCAATTTGTCCTAATATAGTATTTTCCTGTATGTCATTAATTTCTGGGACAGGAGCATATACTTCAAAAGGAATATTTTTTGCCGCAGTATTTCCATTATCATCTGTTAATCGAATCTGGATTTCTTTATTCAAGAGCTCATCAAAAGGACCAAAATTTAGGATGATTCGAGAAGCATTTTGAGAGACACTCACTCAATCGCTATCATTATCATTTGTAGAATTTCAATCATTATCACTATCAACCATGAGATCCATGTCTATTTCAACTTGAGATATTCAACTAATACCTCCATCTTCATAAATATAAGGGGTGAGGTCTACACTTTGATTTTGGTACACTGGAATCCTAATTTTTTGATTCAGCCCTATTTGAGGTGGCAATCTATCGCTATATTTTTGTGGTGCAAGGAGAATTTGATTTGAGAGAGTACCAAGTACATTATCTTTTACTGTCTGAAGCTGTGCATAATAGAAATCATTTGGAATAGAAAGTCGAATCGTATAAGTATCTGAATTACTTGATCATAAATCATAGAAAGTATAAGAATCAATATTTCTCATATCAAGTTGCAAGAGTGATCTGTCATAGGACTCGATATCAACATGAGATTCTGGTCAGAGTACAGCAGGATTCCCTTCAAAAACTATTTTTGAATCTGCAAACATTGGTTTTCATATATAAGAACTAATATTCGTCCCATAAATGTCTTCTTGAATTCACATGTCTATGTACGCATTTCAACTTATTCATACAACCGTCGCACTTGATTCAAAGATAATAGAACTATGAGCTGGGACTCGCACATCTCACTGCTCACCATTTTTAAAAGTGTATCGTATTCTAAAACTCGAATTTCATGAATATACTTGAGTTCTAGGTGTTATTACAACCTGACCTCCATCTTGAAGTGTTTCTCAGATGTCTTGTAACTTTTGAGTGGTGAGTTTTAGGCCAGCTATTCTTCAGGTATATTTGAGATAGGCTCTATTTTTTTCTATTTTATATTTGGAACCCGCTGAAACAATTGGAGTATCGATACCTGAATCAAAGCTATCCACAATATGCGTTGCAAGCTGATTTGATTGATACACGTCTGAAGAATATAAATATCTATCTACTAAGGTATGATAGGTCATTCTAAATTGAGAAATCTTTGTGTTACTTGGTTTCAGAAAACTTACATTTATAGCTTCATCACTAACATGAGCCTCAGAAACATAATTAAGTGCCTCAAAATATTCTCAACTAAAGAATTTATTATTATTTGCTGAAAGAATCAATGGAGGTGTACTAAAATACTTTTTTTCTTGGATAATTTTTCTATTCTCTTTGAAATACAGTTTTCCATTCGCCATATACAATATATCTTCATCTTTATCTCCATCTATATCAATGATAGCTGGTTCTTCACTTCCATCTAAAATATCAGTATAATCAAAGAGTTTATAATTTTTGCCGTATTCAAGAACGTAGATTCATTCATAGGTATATTGATATGTTCCACTTGGATTACAAGTTCCTCAAACTGTAGTATTTCCAGGAGCTTGTGGACTTACAGCAGCCAGTTCAGCATTCTTTTTATAATTCGCAAGTCATCCAGAAACTCTTGATTGAATATTTTTTGCAGTATTTTCTATTTCAAGCCTTTGAGATTTTGTTGCTTCACTTTCTCCTCCAGCAAGATTTATTGTTGCGTCAAGTGCTTCTAAATTATAGGATTCAAGCATAGAATTATATACTCAAAATCTTGAACTTTCATTGCTTACTTCAGAAACTTGCGTTACAAATTGTGGAGAAGAGAGTTCTTTTAATTCATTTCTTTGTTTGTCTGAATACTCAATTTCTGTTGATATAATATCAACAAGTGTTTGAAACTTATTTTTAGAGTTTTCTTGTAAGTCTGCAATAAATGCGTCTTCTTTTGTATATTTCAAATTTCTTACTTCTGCCCAAAGATTTTGAAGTTCTTTTGTTGCCTGATCTCACGTCACCGTTTCTGAAGCAAGCTGTGTTCCCACATATTGGATGAACTGGTCATTGTCCAGTGTCTCATTTGCATTTTCTTGCATGAAACTCAGCATATCTTGTCATTTTTTTGCAAGCATTCCAGCTATAAGATAGATTCCTTTCGGGTTTTCACTGAGCGGAGCAAGCGAAATATCAGTACTAATATTTCCATTGTTTTCAATATTTATATCAATATCATCAGGAACTGCACCAGAAAAATCAATGTTAGATATCTTCTGATCAAACATATTTGCAATATTACTTGTTTGACTATCAAGAGGTTCAAGCATAGTCCTTACAGCCTCAATAATAAATTCTGAATCAAATTCGAGATTCACATACGCACTGACCTTTATAGCAGATATCGTAGAATATGAAAAAGCTGGTGCTTGAATATCAATAAAATCCGTAGGAATATAGCCATTTCTCTCTGTTAGAAATGCAATCTGATCCCCAGCTCTCCATTCAGGAACAAATGGAGAAGTTTTTAAAATACACATTACTTTTGTAACGAGTTTCATAATATTGAGAATTCACTCAACAGCTCCAAAAAGTTTTGGTATTTTTGGTGGAGGTGGAAGATCAGGAAGGTCTACACTAGGAAGAGATGGAAGCTCTGGCATCTCAGGCAGCTCATATCGTGGGAGAATAGGAAGTTCAGGAAGAGTTATATTGGCACTTGGGAGATCTGGAAGTACTAGTCTAGGTGCAGTTGGCAAGACAATAGGTCGAGGAGAAATATTAAAATCTGGAAGATATACTGTGAGACCGGCTCTAATATTACTCAAATCAAGAATAATATCTGGCCATTTTGGAAACTCGATAATAGGTGGACTTGGAATTATTGCAGAGATAAGTCGGAATATAAAATTCTGTAAATCTTGTCTCTCATTTTTACATTCATGACATTCTTCTTCATATCAAATAAAGACATCAATCAATAATTGCCAAGATTTTAGTATCGCCTTAATAAAGCACATAGAGCTCAACCCACGCTTTAAATCTCTGTCCGTTTGTTCCAATCCATTCTCCCATTAGGCTAGCTATAGCTTCAACATTACAAAGAATTTGTTCAAGCCAGTGTTCTTTCACTTGGATAAGTTTTGAGAGTCTTTCAGGAAGTTCTTTATATTCTTCAAGAATTTGAATATTTGTTTGGAGTGTATAGAGAAATGCTGAAGCATCTGTATGAGCTTTTATTTTATTAGCAAGTTCTTGCTGACACCTTTTCTGTTCTCCTGTAGTTGACTCACTACACACTTGTGTAATATTCCAATTTTTTCACGCTGCATCAATCTCATTTTGCCATTGATCTGCTGCAAGTTTCCAATCCACCAAGAATCTATTAATTTCAGATTCATCTATCCATGGAATACTCACGTCAATCTGCTGAGTTTCAATATCAAGAAGAGGAATATTCCCAAGAAATTCATATACTTCAGAGATTCCAGAAAGTGTTTGATTGGTATTTCAAATAGTATTTTTCCCCTGAGCAGCTATAACTTGTAAGTCTATAGTACGACACCTAAGAGCATCTCTTCCTGAACAGTCAAGAGTCGTTTTTTGAGCTCTGAGTGAATCAATATTTTGAGCATATACATCTCTCTGCTGAGAATTATCAGCTGCTTTTTCTTGATTAAAATTATTTGTTTTAGATCCAAAATCTGACCAACCTAAATTCATCACTCCACTCACATCTGGAAGAATAACTCCAATTTGTGGAAGATTAGTAAGTTTGGAAGTTACTTCATCAAGTTGACGCTCTACCCAATCCATAAGAAAGTTAGGAAATGCGCCGATTCTTTTATTTTTTATATCAACAACATCATTGAGATTACCTGTAGCAAGAGCAGAAAGATCTAAATCAACAGAGCTTGACATCAGAGCTCCACTTGTATCACCTCCTATATTTATAAGAGGTTGACTTGGAAGTGTAAAGTTTTCGGTTCACAAATCCATTACTTGATTCATAGCTTGTTTGTACTCTCCGTAGAGTCAGCTTGGAGCTACTCAAGTTCTCATGTATTCAAGATAATCTCGAACAAAAGCATCCTCTAATTTTTCCGGTGTAGAGGCTTGGCTTATAGCTCCATCACAATTGCCAGCTATAACATCAAAGTCTCTCCCTCAAAATGGATACCCTAAAGAAGCAGGGTCTCACTCTCCTCATTGACAATCAAAAAGTGGCATAGCAGCGACAATACAATTTCAACCTGGAACAATTGGATGAATACCCATTGGATTTGAGTTTCAAGCTGCAATAGCTGGACCACCAAAACAAGCTGCTATTCCAAATCAACCTGTAAGTGTCGGGGTCGCAAAAAGTCTCACATTATTAGTAGGTGATGTTACTCAGAGTGAACCACCAGCTCAAGGAACTGAGTTACAAAATCATGTATAAGAACTCTTTGAAAGCGGCCAAAAAGAAGGAATTTGCATACATCCTCAAAAACTCAGAGGTATATTCATTCCAGTGAATGTAGAGAATATTGGTATTCCAGTACTGACGGTTAAAGGTCATAAGGGATATCACATTAATGTAGGTGCAGATCAAGGAGCAAGAGGAGCCCAGTTGAGTGGTGTGGCGATACAACTTCATCCACCAAATCAACAACTTAATCACTCTATAAGTGTATCTATTTCTTCAGATATTTGATCTATTGACTCATTAATTTGATCAAGCTGAGCTAAAAAGTCTGATTGATTTTCAGAACCATTCATGCTATCGTCTCTATCAGCAATACCATCATTATCACTATCTCTCATGAGGTCAGCAAGTGCACTATTTGCATATTCTGCTAAAACAGGATCTACAGAATTATCTCTACTTCCACCACTCGGTGTACTTGAGGCTGAGAGTGAACTTTCATAAACTTCTTGAATATAATCAGGAACTCCATCATTATTTTCATCTTTGAGTTCTGGAAAACTATTACCTACATCAAGTGCATCATTATCACATGTAGGATTTTTGATTCCACCTTGATAGCTTCTAACTGCAGTTGATCTATATATTTGAGCTTCTAATCAACAATTTTTTTCATCTTTTTTCAGTAAGATATCCCCATATTCATCATCTCATAATTCTCAGTCTTCAAAGAGTCCAACTTGTAAATATCAGAACTTCAAAGGGAGTGTTTCTAAGTTATATCGTACTTTTACGACTTCTCAAGGTTGTATTCTGAGACCATCTAAAAGTATTTCATAATTTCAAATTCAAGGCTTTCTTCTGACTTCTGTATTATCTTCTGATAAAATTGTAAATATATCATCTTTAAATTTAAAATATTCAGGAATTTCATCAACATATGCAACATTATTAATAGTTCTATTCCCAGTATTTTCAAGAGTAATATCGTAATAAATCGAATCTCCATTTTGAAGTTTTCAACCATTTACATCTCTATAATTTTTAGAAATTTTAAGCCCCTCATTAAGAGCGTATTGTGATTTCAAAAAACTTGTATCTGGACGTTGTCCATTTTGAAAACCTGAATAGCTAATATATGAATCATATGAATCTAAAAAATTATTTAATTCATTTCACTGTCCACTCATAGCTTCAGCTTGGTCTGATCCTCCTATGCTGGAGATATCAGCATTAAAAGAATTCACAAGATTTTCTTGTGGAGTGAGATTATCATATCAAGTTGGAACATATGGAAGTGTGACATACAGAAGACTCTCAACAAGTGGCTCGTTTATAAATTCAGGAGCTTTCGTTGCTTGCCCGTCAGTTCATAATGAATCGAGGTATTCTTGTGACTGTGCTAAAATATCGGCTGCCTTTTCTGGATTAATTTGTGTTAGACCATCAAAATATACAGCTCATCCATAATTTATGCTTGCATTTCGAAGCGATATAGAATAACCATCTCCAATATATTTTTTAGTAAAAACAGGATTTGTTGCACTTCATCAACCATAAAAGATGTATACGAGTCAACTATCATCCAATGTTACGATATCATCATTCCCATCAATATCCATATCAAAACTTCGAGCCTGAATAATACTTCAGCTTAGATTAAATATATCAGAAAGATCTATTCTTCTGAAGTCTTTTTCTACATTATTGTAAAGAGAAGCTTCTCCAGCATCATTTACAAAAAAGATATCATCGTATCAATCTCAAGTAAAATCTCAGGTTTGAATTAATCTTGGAGCTCACGCATCAGAACTGTAGACCAAATTATCATGTGCTATAAATCAACCCTCAATTGCAGCATTTTCAAATAACTGCATATATCCATCTCCTTTTATAGTTAAGATGTCTTGTAGATCATCTTGATTATAATCAAAAGTTTGAAATCAAACAAGTCCATCTGAGTCATCAATAATTTCTCAGAGAGTAGAATCAAATGGTTTAATCTCATTTGGACTTCCAGGAAATGTATTTTTGAGGGCTTTCAGAGAGACAACTGGATCACCGAGATTAATAAGTGAAAAACTTTGAAAATTTTTGCTTGAGGCACCGACACTTTCTCAAGCAGAAAATTGTAACAGCATTGTGTTAGAATCTTGCCAACCAATTCCGGGATCCCGCGATACTTGCTCTCAACCAAGCATATCATTTGAATGAAAATCATCCAGAGCATTGCTATCAGAGAATGGGTCTTGTGCATAAAAATTCCATTGTGACCTATTATCAGAACTGAGTATTTCTCTAGAAGAATAGCTATTTGAAGTAAGATGAACAATAAGAGTATTATCTAGACTCTGGAGCTTATTCTCTAAAAGATTTTCATTTCTTGTAATATTTATCCCAAAATTTCCAGAAATAGTGATACTTCCAGCCATTGTATTTCATTGCAAAATCTGCAATTTTATTCCAGGTCAACTATGAGTCGTATCAAGAGTAAGAGTCACTCAGGCTTTTCGAACAAACCTTCCTGAATCATACGCTTCAAAAATAGTTTTTCCAGACGGGTCTCTTAGAAATACATCTTTTCCTTGTTCTTTGTAACTATAAGCTTGATTTTCATTTACTTGTATATCTATAGTACTTGATGACGAGATATTATAATACACTCTGCCAACATATTCATCAGTAGCAGCATTATGAATATCAACTATAAGCCTTCATTTAGTATCAAAACTGGGATTGTATTGTAGATCTTGCGTCATATTTCAACTTTGGATTTTTCAAAGAAACCCATTTTTTTCTATTGAAAAAATATCATCAAATTTATATGGAGTATTAAGGAGTGAACTCACTGCAAGTGAACTATTATCTCTATCAAAGAGCATTCATCATGCTAAATAGTCTTCTTGTGTTACATCTCCATAAGGAGCTCACCATAAAACTGAGTAGAGACCGTTATAGGCATTTCATGAAATATCTTCCTCATTCCAGAAATAATATGTTTCAATACTTCCGGCATTTTCTCAAATACCTGAAACTGTGAGAAAATTTGTTTCATCCCAAAAATCAGAAACTTCTTTTTTTAGAGTACTTGAAAGCTGAGAATATGCTTCACTTGAAGTTAAAGAATCTTTTCTGCTAAAAAGTGTGATAAAAGTTTTTCCATCATTAAAGTCTTTGAAAAATTTTTTTCAGAGACTTGTAAGATCTCATTGAGCAGTTTTAAATCAATTTATTTGTAATCTGTCTCTGTTAAAAGGAGCTTGACCATCGAGCTTAAAACTATTTTTTGATAAATCAGGAATCGAAGCTATTTTAAAATATGCAGTTCATGGAACTGCTGTTCCTGAAATTTGAAACTGAGCCTTTCCATCTACAACAGTTTTTTTATTTTTTCAAATTTGAGCAATAGCAGTACTTCACTCAAAAATACTGGCTTGTAATTGAGTACTATTATCAGTAAAAACAGTATTTCCATATCTATCTTTCAGACTCACATCTATAATAGATTTTGCATCGGCAGAAGCCTCAATTTTTGTATCACTCAGAGCTAAGTCTATTTTTATAGGTGCATCAGGGAGAATATTAATAGTTTTTTTATAAATATCGTTTCATCCTTCAACCTGCAGCTCTACTCATATATTTCTTCCAGCAAGACTTGCCGTATTTAAGGTAATGATTCCAACTCAGTTTTTTACTTCACTATAAGCTTGAGCCACATTTCCATACATTTTTGGAAGTGTGAGATAGACTCTGGAATTTAATTTGCTAATAGTATTTCATGAAGAGTCTATAAAAACAGCTCTGAGTCTATAATTTTTTCCTCAAACTTTTGGTGTTCCATCCAAGTATTCAAGACGAAGTCTCATATCAGAAATTGTCTGGATTTGATATTTTTTTGAATCTATAAGCTTCCCATTCTTATCTGATAATTTGAGGATAATAGTATTATTTGAAGC
>JAGXIV010000035.1 GCA_024635485.1 bacterium
ACTATGAACTGTGTTAAACCTGGAAGTTCAGCTCCAGCTTTTGCAAAGGCTGCGGTAATACGAGGTACGATAAATACCATCATAAATACCACCATACAAAGTGTCAATATCATAAGAACCATCGGATATACCATTGCTCCTTTTACTTTACCCTTGAGTTCAATACTTTCAAGTAAATTCATATCAAGTTCTTGAAGAATTTTTCATAATTGACCTGTTTTTTCACCTACTTCTATAAGTGCAGTAGTGAGTGAATCAAATACTTTTGGATATTGGAGCATCGTTTCATGAATAGACACTCAATGATCAATATTTACTCTCATTTCTTCTACGACTCTCTTTATAAGTGGATTTTTCGATTGTTTAATAAGGATTCACAGAGCTCCTTTTACATCGATACCCGAATTAATAAATATAGAAAATTTATTAATAAATTGCCATACATCTTTTTGACCTGCATGGGCAAAAAGAACAATTTCTTTTGATTTTTTCTTTTGTACTCAAAATTCCGATTTTAGTTGTTGTTTTTGAGCTTTCTTTAAAAGAGCAATAACTTTACTATTATCGAAGTTTCCGTTTTTGTCGTAGAATTTTCTTTGTAAAAGTCCCATTTTATTTTAATTATATATTTCCGTCCTTGGCAATAATCTCATTACATTCTTGAATGACCGTATTGAAATCTTTCTTTTTAAAGAGCTCAAGTAGTACATTATATTTATTTTCAAGCTTTGTATTTCTTTGATTTATTTTATAGGCCTCTTCGTTATCAATCGCTTTTTTAAGATAATAATTTATTTTTTTATGAATAAATCAGTCTTTGATATATCTCGTGGCTTCCTGTTTTAATTTAAGAAATTCTCAAGTATAATAGAGAGATTTCAGCGTATTAATAATGATATCAGTTTGTTTTTCTTTTTTAATTTCTTTGAGTTCTTCTTCTAATTGCTCTTTTGTTTTTCCTTCTAATCTTTTTACTTGTTTACTATTTAGACCTTCTTTTGCTTTAATTTCTTCTATTTCTTCAGATCACGCATTGAGGAGATCTTTTTCAGAATTTCTTCGAAACATGAGCACGGTCGTATCATCAAGAAAACTACTTCCTCATCTATAGATCTTGAGATCTTCAATAATATCTACATAAATAGCTTTGATATCTCCCGTTGCTTGAGCTGACTGAAGAAAAGTTTTCTCTAATCTTTCAATCCCATAAATTTTATTAGCTTCATCTTTTGCTTCAAGTACTCCATCACTATAGGTTAAAACGACATCTTGGTCAGAAATTTCAAGAGTTTTTGGTTTTATATCTTCAGCTTTCTTTATAAGTCGAATTCAACCAGCAAGTCCTCATGCAATCACTCTTTCAATTTTTTTCTCCTTGTGTCTATAAATAAGAAGTGGTTCATGTCACATTCAAGAAACATTAAAGGCACTCTTATATTTTTTATCAAGTTCAAAGAATATTCAAGTTACGAAGTTTTTACTTTGTAGGTTTTCTTTGAGTGTATTATTAACGATGTAAGTAAGGTTAATAATATCATCTTTTGGAGCCTCTTCTTGAAAAGCTTTAGAAAGCAGGGAAACAATCAGACCAGCTCTCACTCCATGACCTGTAGCATCTCAAATATAAAAACTATACTTATTTTTAGTTTCAGAGAATCCAATACTATCTCATGAAATCTTGTCCTGTCATAAGATTTTACCATAAATATCAAATCAGAGCATATTACTCTTTTCTACTTCTTTAATGAGACCTTTATGAATATTTTCTAGTTTCTTTTCAGCGATTTCTTGTTTTGCTTTCGATTCTTCTTCAATAAGAATTCTTACTTCATCAAGTAGCTTTTTTCTCTCATATTTTTCTTTCAGTCGTTTGTGAAATTTGAGTTTTTCAGTGAGTTTATAGATAAAACCATTTTGTCTTTTTTCTTCTCTGATTTTTTGTTTCTCTATATCTTGATCTTTCTTATCTTTGAGTGTTAAACCAGCAAGTCTAATAGCTTCTAGTTCAGCATTATCTTGAATTTTTTGTTTATCTGATTTTTGATTTTTTTGTATATTTTTTAAAATATTTTTTTTCTCCTTTGCATAATAGGTGATGACTTGAGAATTTTGTTTATTATCCTCTAAAAAGTGATTAAGAAGATTGAGGGCATCACTATTATTTTTTTGAACCTTTAACTTTTTGATTTCTTGCTTGATTTTATTAAATCGAACTTTGAATCTTTCTGCCTCGACCTTTCTATCATATTTGATTTTTTGCATCTCATATTGCTTTTCGAGTTTTGCAATAATACTCATATTTTTTTCATAGATCTTTCTTTGTTTTTGAAGTTCTCTATAATCATTTTTAATTTTATATTCAAGTTCATAAAAGGCAGTTTTTTCCTTTTCTTTAATATCTTCTATCGCACTTTTTGCCTGTTCATATTCTTGAATATAAATAAACGATTTAATAACCTTTACAGCTTCTGCAAAAGTATGAATATTTTCAGTATTTATTTGTTTTTTCTTTCTTCCAAACATGGGTTTTTATATGAGTTTAAATGCCTCTTCTATAGTAGTTTCTCACAATGCTGCTTTTAAGATAGCGTCTTGTACAATGGTAATCATTCCATGTTTCACAGCTTCTTTTGCCATATTATTGGCACTATCTTGAGCAAGAATTAGTGGCTCTAAATAGTCTTCAACAATCAGAACCTCATGTATACCAAGTCTTCATTTGTATCAACTATCATGACACTTTTCACATCATTTTCATTGGTAAAATTTTATCTGACTTATCTCACTTTCTTCCATTATATCTATGAGGAATGATTTAATTTTTTCTCTTTTTAAATCAGTAAACTCAACTTCTTCTTTACAATGCGGACAGAGTCTTTTTGCAAGTCTTTGAGAGATAACCATTTTCATGGCACTGGCTAGTAGAAATGGTTCAACTCCCATATTGATCATACGTTGAATCGTACCAGTTGCTGAATTCGTATGTATCGTAGAGAGCACAAGGTGACCTGTAAGTGCAGCTTCAACAGCAAGAGTTGCAGTTTCCTTATCACGTATTTCCCCAACCATTATGATATCAGGATCCTGACGAACAAGACTCCTGAGCCCAGATGCAAAGGTATAATTAATACCAGGATGTACTTGAGATTGATTTACGTACTCAATATCATACTCTATCGGATCTTCTAGAGTTGAAATATTATATTCAAGAGGATTAAAGTTCTTTAATATACCAAAGAGTGTAGTAGACTTACCAGAACCGGTAGGACCTGCTACGAGCATAATTCAGTATTTACTTTTAAGTGCTTCACGTACTTTTTCAAGATTTACATCAATGAGTCATAGTGCTTCGATATTTGTCAGATTTTCATCTTGCTTCAAAATACGCATAACGACTTTTTCTCAGTAGTTTGTAGGGAGGGTAGAGAGACGAATATCGATATTTTTTTTCGTCTCATCCTCCGGACTATATACTATTTTTCCATCCTGAGGTTTTTTATTTTCATCGATTTTGATCTTTGAGAGTACTTTTAATCTTGTAACAATCGCAGAAATATTATCTCTTCCTATTTTATCTATGAGATGGAAATCACCATCTTGTCTAAATCGAATAAGAAGAAATTTTTCTTGTGGTTCTATATGTATATCTGACGCATCAAAGGCTACTGCTTCCTTAAAAATATTGTTTACATAGGCTACTACGTCACCAATGTTATTTTTAATAGGCATGTCTTTTATCTGGTCACGTTTATCAATGTCTGGCATACTTAAAATAGTTTTATGAAATCTATTATTTATAATACCATAAGTTCATTTTAAATAACAAAAAAACCCCCTTGCATAACAAGAGAGTTGTTGTAAAAAATATTATTGTAAACTATCAGTATATTTTTCTAATAGAAAATTTTTAAGTTTTTCTTTCCCCGTAAATTCTGTGTTATTAGAATTATCTGAAAAATCTGCATTTCATAAGATATCTGATGTTTCTCATGAACCACTCAATTCCTCACTTCCACTGCCTGATTCTCCATTATTAAGGTTATCTTGCGTTACTGTTTCTGGAACATCAACAGGGATAGGAGTTGGAACAATAGAAGTATCAATTGCTTCTCAGCCGTTATACATTTCTAATATACTTGCCTTATAAATAGAAAATGAGTGATTTTCTGGAAAAAATATCATTAATACTGAAATAGTTCCTATACACAGAGTAATAAGTCATAGTACGAGTCAGGTTCTTGTTTTTGGTGTATATTTAAAATTTTGGATTCTTTTAATGAGATTTACAGACTTTCTTTGAAATCCTGATTCATAATTTATAAATTTCACTTCTTTTGCTGGATCTCCTCTTTTTTCTTCTTTTTTATTTTCAAGTGCGGTAGCTTGTGCTTCCTCACGTTTTTCTTGTGCAGCATTTTCCTCTAATCTTTCTTCTTTTCTACGAATTATTTGATCGAGAATAGAAATTTTGTTTCATGGTTTTTTCTCAGCTTGTACTTTTTCTTTTGAAACTATTTTTTTCACTTCAGGTTTGTCTCATCAATCTTCTTCTACTTGTTTTTCTTCTTTTTCTCCTTCATCATTTTTATTTTCTTCTTTGAGCTTAATTTCTGTTTCTTTTTTTGTATCTGTCTCAATATCATTGCTTGCTACATCATTTTTTTCTCCTGACACATCTCACAAAGAAGCTATTATATTTTCATCTTCATTTCACTCAATTTTTAATATATTTTCAGCATCTCATTGACTTATTTTTTCTCAAGATTTTTCTGTGGTGTCTGAAATCTCCTCATTGAGTTCAATTTCTTCATTTTCTTTTGGAGTATCATGTTTCATTATACCTGCAAAAGAAATTTTCTTTTTAGGAATTTCTTGATTATCTTCTTCTTCATTTTCATTCGCTTCTGTCTCTTTTTTAGTTTCTAGTTTTTCTACATCTGAAGTTGGAGATACTTTTTCTATTGTTTCTTCTTTAATAGTGGTATCAGTTTTTTCAATTACTGGAGCGTCTTGAGTTGTATTATTTTTTATATGTGAAATAGAGATTTTCTTTTTAGGAATTTCTTGATTAGCTTCTTCTTCTGACAGTTCAGAAGAGTTTTCTATATTTTGGTCACTATTCTCCTTAGAATCTTTATCTTTACTTTCTCATGTATCTGCTCACTCTACTGGAGTGATATCTGGTGTTCACTCTGTCGAAGCAATATCAGGGACTCACTCTGTCGGAGCAATATCTGGAGAAGCGGATAACTCTTGTGTAGCATCTAGTTCCTGTAACTCAGTCACACTTTTTCAAGCAAGTGCCTTAAGATTGAGTTTATTTTTTGTATTTTCTGACATATTTTATGTTTTAATAAATAGTTCATACTATAACTATAAATTACTTTTTAATATATGTCAAAAATTATAATACATAATTGTCAACAATTTAAAAATATTACCTGAATTTGGGAATATTTTATGATATTTTATTTTGTTTGCATTTGATTAAGGAGCCGTACAACCAGTGTTTGTGAGAACTCAAGACGTATTAAGTATTTGATATTCATCTGTTGATCCACTTGGAGTGATTCATTTTGCTGCGGTGAAAATTTCATCACAATTTCTGTAATCTGTATTTTGCCAATAAGTATCTCACACATCGTTGAGCGCTCAGGTAAGTGTTGTTCCATCAGCTTGTGGAGCTCAAGTATCAAAATCATAGGGAATATTATGAAAACCAGTATCTAATATAAAGAAATTTTTATTTGCAGGTACCGTACCTATTTCAAAAGCTCATGATCCATCAACTGCTACAACAATAGAAGGAAGTATATTTTTTGAAACACTTTTATAATTTCCACTGACTAATGCTACGGGAGTATCATTGTTTTCGAGACTCATGGCAATTTGATATTCTTGTTTATTTCGAGAAGTAGAATAAGTGTAGGGAATATCTAATTCAGGATCAAGAACTAAATTTTCTGCAGTAGAAAGACTTACTTTTTGATTCATGAATCATTGATTTGCTACGAGATATCATCTATTTGTTATCTGAAAATTATCTCAAGGCAAGGGAAATGCACCTCTTTGTTTTTTATAGAGGCTGAGTTGAGATCATAGTGTAACTATGTCACTTTTTCTTCTGCCATCACGAGCATCTGCGATGTTATTGGTATAACTATAAAATCATATTGTTGTTAATATAACGAGAATAGTTGCTGAAACAATTATTTCTACCAGTGTAAAAGCTCTGAGGTTTTTTTTCATAAATTTTTATTTTAAATAAGTACTCGTTTTATTATATTAAAATATATAGTTATCAATACACAATATATTTTTTATATATTTATTCGTTTTTTTGTTTTAAAAATGTATCTTAGTTACAAGTTTGTTAAATAAAAGTATATTTCAAAATGACTACAGGAAAAATTAAGTTTAAAAATTTGATTGCATATATGGCAATAATCTTTTTTATAGTCTTTGCAATTCAAGCGTATGCGGCTGATGTATCATATCAGATACCTACTCAAAATGCTACTCAGTCATGATCAAGTAATTCTTTCATAAACATAGATACAAGTTGGAGCCAAAGTTTAAAATATGTAAACAAATGAGATAACTCAAGTATTATAGGAAATTATTTTTCTGGTTTATATTATGATACTAATCTTGGTTTTTTTAAAACAGACTGGTCTACGAATCAAGCTGAAAATGTAAGAATTGTTGGTTCAAGCGCTTTATGTTCGACTTGATATGGATATAAACTTGGCTGATATGCATATAGTGATGATTTTGGCTTTGTAGATTTTGATTATAATAGTCAAATATTTGTGTACTATTGTGAAAATGATTCATCGCTCCATGGGTATTCATATAGCCTTAATAATTGACTACAAAATTTTGAAGGTATTACTTTTCAAATTCAAACTCAAGCTTCAAATCCATGAAGCGACCCAACAGGAAATAATCAATTTGTAAATGATAGCACAACGGTTACCAATGATGGGGATGTTAATGATCCAAGCTCAATAAACTCAAACTTTACTCCAACCAGTATACAAAATGATAGTTTTGAGTTTGAGGCAGTGAATGAGTCATTGTTCTATATTATTAAATAGTTTTATTTTTTTATTTTTAAATCCTATGGCACTTACTAGAAAAACAACTGAATCTAATTTAGATTGGAAAAAATATATTATTCCAACATATATAGTTGTTTCTGCTCTCTTATTACTTATTGTATTATATTGATATATTGTGAATTCTATTTATGGAGCAGGGTATAATACTTGAGCTCAAAATTGATACCAATCAGCAGTTTCAGAACTCATCACAGAAGTTACAAAGGAATGTAAAGGTATTAAAGTAAGTCTTTGAGATTCGGAAGTTGAAGTTGTGAATGTTGCTTGTCTACAAAATAACCAAGCAGCTCAAGCTAATCAAGAGCAATTACCTGCAAATCAAAGTAATATACCTGAATAAATAGAAAGATTTTTTACAAATTGATATTCATTTCAAGAAGAAATGCTGTTACTTGTGTGAAATAAAAATTTTGTGTGTCTGTCTCATTATTTTTTCTCAATTTGTAACATTAATATACTCTTTATGAATTTTTCTTTCATCTCCAAATTGTTAGTAGTATTTTTATTATGTATTTCAACTACTTACGCTGCAGATACACAGCTTGACTATGATGCTACAAAGATTCGTGTGAATTCTATTCAAACAAGCAATCCTAATCTTCCAAATGTTCCTGTTCAAAAAGGGAATATAGGAGATATTATTTCCAAGATGTTTGATACCAACGGAAAGATATGAAATTTTTTCATACGAGCCTTTAGTACGATTTCATGAAATAGTGCTAATAATATACCTGTATGGAATGGCACACAATTTATAGCATCAGTCCTCACTAATGTGTGAACTAAT